>NZ_JASCXP010000299.1:0-9166 GCF_030010695.1 Nocardia sp. CC201C | reverse complement strand
TGGGAACCATGCGCGATCGCGCCGCCAAGGCCATCGCCGTCGCGGCCGAGCACGACCTGGATCGGTCCGTCGACGCCCTGCACGCCACCGGCATGGCCGCCTTCGGAGCGTATCTCCAGGGCGAGTCCGGGCCCACCGACCAGACCGAGGCACTGCTGGCAACGCTGGAGGACGCCGACGGCACCCCGCGGCCCGCGGCCGGGTGGTCGGCCCATGTCGTCGGGCGGCTGCTGGACTTCCATCGGGGACCCGAGCGGCACACCGCCGCCGAGGATCTCCGCTCCGCCATGCTCGCGCTGCTCGAGCGCGGCGGTCCGCTGCCGGTGCCGGGGCGGCGACTGTTGCTGCCGGTGGTGTGGGCGCTGTTGACGGTGCGTGAGCCGCGTACCGCGCGACTGCTGGTGGAGTATGCCCGCACCACCCGCGGCGACGAACCCGAGGTGGCGCTCGCACAGGCGGCGCTGGCACTGGTCGCGGGCGGAGCCGCCGCGACGCTGCCGATGCTCGCGGCGGCGCACGAGCGGAGTGCGGAACTCGCGACCACCGAGCGGACGACCCTGTGGTTGCTCGACGCGGTCACCGCGGCCTTGACCGGCGCTCCGCACCCGGCCGGGGACCGGCTGCGCAGCGCCGTCGAACTCGCCGCGCCGGAGCAGCTCGTACGGCCCTTCCTGGATGTTCCCGGGGTGATCGAGATGTTGGACGACCGAGCCGGAACCTTCGGGCGCAGAGAAGATTTCGTGAACCGCATCCGTCGGCACCCCGGGATCGGCCGCACGGCGGCCGAGCCGCCGCTGACCGCCGCCGAGATCACCGTCCTCACCCACCTGCCCTCCGGGCGCACCGCCCAGCAGATCGCCGCCGATCTCGGGGTGTCGGTCAATACCGTGAAGACGCACCTGCACCGCCTCTACGCCAAACTCGGGGTCAACTCCCGGATGGACGCCATCGGCCGGGGCCGCCGCATCGGTCTGCTGTGAACGCCGCCCGGTCCCGGACGCCGGAGAGCGGTCAGCTGTCGCGCACGCCCGCCCCGACCGGATCCACCCGCTCGTCGCTCTCGCCGTGATCCATGGCGTGATCGAGCGCGAGCGCGGCATCGATCAGCGACAGGTGGGTGAACGCCTGCGGGAAGTTGCCGAGTTGCTCACCGGTGAGCGCGATCTCCTCCGCGTACAGGCCGACATGGTTGGCGTAGGTGAGCATCTTCTCGAAGACCAACCGTGCCTGCGCGATTCGCCCGGCCCGCGCGAGCGCCCCGACGTAGCCGAAGGTGCACAGCGAGAAGGTGCCCTCGGTGCCGCGCAGCCCGTCCGGTGCGGCGAGCGGATCGTAGCGGTACACCAGGCTGTCGGTCACGAGTTCCGCGCCGATCTCGTCCAGCGTGGACAGCCACTGCGGGTCGCGAGGTGCGACGAACCCGACCTGGGCCATACGTAGCAGCGACGCGTCCAGCACATCGGAGTCGTAGTGCTGGACGAAGGCCCGCCGGTGCGGATTCCAGCCACGGTGCCACAGTTGCTCGTAGATCCGGTCACGGTGGCGCTGCCACAGTTCCACCGGACCCGGCAGACTGTGCTCACCGGCGAGCCGGACGGCGCGGTCGAAGGCCACCCAGCTCATCAGGCGGCCGTAGGTGAAATCGGCACGGCCGCCGCGGGTTTCCCAGATCCCCTCCTCAGGCTGATCCCAATTATCGGCAAGCCAGCCGAGCAACTCGACCACATCGTGCCAGCCCTGGTGCCCGATCCGCAGGCCGCGTCGGTCGGCCTGGTAGACGCTGTCCAGCATCTCCCCGTAGATGTCGAGTTGCAGCTGGTCGGATGCGTCGTTGCCGATGCGGACCGGATAGGAGGCGCGGTAGCCCTCCCAGTGGTCGATGCTCCGCTCGGTCAGATCCCAGGAGCCGTCCACTCGGTACATGATCTTCATCGGGCCGCCGTGGGCCCGGTACCGGGCTCGCAGCCAGCCGGCGAAGTCCTCGGCCTCCTCGGTGAAGCCCAGGGCCAGCAGGGAATACACCGAGAACGAGGCATCCCGGATCCAGGTGTAGCGGTAGTCCCAATTGCGTTCGCCGCCGATCTGTTCGGGCAACCCCGCGGTCGGAGCGGCGACGATGCCGCCGGTCGGCGCGTAGGTGAGCAGTTTGAGCGTGATGGCGGATCGGTGCACCATCTCCCGCCAGCGACCCCGATAGGTGGAGCGCGCCAGCCAGGTGTGCCAGAACCGCACGGTGTCGGCGAACAACTCCTCGATCTCGGCCACCGGGACGGCGCGCGGAGTGAGTGCGGCGCCGGACTCCACCACCATGCCGCGCACCTGCCCCGCCGCCAGCACGATCGAGCCGTGCACGCGGCCGCCCTCGGCGACCTCCATCCGTACCAGCGGCCAGTCGGTGGGATCGCGCACCGCGTGCACCGTCAGGGCGGTTTCGCCGCTGTCGAAGACCGCGCCGTTCTCGAGGACGTGGGTGGTGTGCGGACGGCGTCCGTAGTCGAAGCGCGGCACCATATCCAGTTCGAACGCGAGCTGCCCGCGCACGCAGCGCACCATCCGCACCAGCCGGTGCCGGTCGGTGGCGACCCGGTCAGTGATGGGCGGCATGAAGTCGACGACCTCCCCGGTACCGGTCTCGGTCAGGAAACGCGTGATGAGGACCGCGGTATCGGGGAAGTACAACTGCGTGCTCCGGTAAGGCTGCCGGGCGGGGCGGATCCGGCAGTGCCCACCCCGGCGGCGGTCCAGCAGCGAACCGAAGACGCTCGGGGCGTCGAAACGCGGCAGGCAACACCAGTCGATGGTGCCGTCGAGGGTTACCAGCGCGGCGGTCTGCGTATCGCCGATGAGACCGTGATCGGCGATGGGTGGGTAGTCGTCCACAGGTGCTCCTTGTCGAGTGCGCGGTCGTGTGGGCGGGTGACGACTCCGCTGTCACCGGCGTCCCCGTCACCGTGGCACCGGCCGTCGCCCGGTGTGTCATCCGTTCGAGGTGAATCACCGGGCGCGGGGTTGGGCGTAGCGTCGAATCAGATTCCGAGCGGAGGAGCCGTCAGGTGTCGAACGAGGAAGTGCCGCCCGCTGTCCCGGCCGAGCAGTGGCCCGGCGACGCGTGGCGCGCGCTGCTACCGCCGCTGCTCACCTCCACGGTGCTGTTGCTGGCGTATTTCCTGCTGCCCTTCACCGGCGTGATCGCGGGTCGCGCGCTCGTCGCGCTGGTGATCGGCGGGCTGCTGGTGTGCGTGACGCTGGGCTGGGAGTTGCGGCGAGTGCTGCACGCCGAGAATCCGCTCGCCCGCGGCCTGGAGGGGTTGGCCGCGGTGTTCGGGCTGCATCTCGTCGGCTTCGCCACCGTGTACTCGATACTCTCCGAGGTCGATCCGGCCAACTTCAGTGAAGCGCTGACCCGGCTGGACGCGCTCTACTTCTGCGTGACAGTCTTCGCGACGGTTGGTTTCGGCGATATCGTGGCCGACTCGCAGCCCGCCCGCGCGGCCGTGCTCGTGCAGATGATCGGCAATCTCGTGCTGATCGGGGCGGCGCTGCGGCTGTTCACGCATGCGGTGGACCGGCGGCGACGACAGCTGGACCGGCGGGAGCCGAGTGATCCGAGCGGGTGAGCTGATCGTCGCGGGCCGTCATCCGGCCGTTCGGCGATGACATCCGACGAAACCCGATACGCGCCACCCCCTGCGGCGGTTACCGTGGATTCATGTCCACCCGTCTGGCATGCGTGGTGTTCGATGCGACCGAGCCCCGGTCGACGGCTCGATTCTGGGCGGAACTGCTCGGCTGGGAGATAACGCTGGACCGGGCCGCCGAGGTGGACGTGGCCGCGCCCGATCCGGACGGGGTGGAGGTGGCGCTGACCTTCCTGGCGGCCCCGCGACCCAGGGGGACGAAGAACCGCATCCACCTGGACCTGGCCAGTCGGTCGCTGGATCATCAACGGGTGCAGGTGGATCGGGCGCTGTCGCTGGGCGCGCGGCGGCTGGATATCGGGCAGGGCACGGTGCCGTGGACGGTGCTGGCCGATCCCGAGGGCAACGAGTTCTGCGTCCTCGAGCCGCGTGAGCAGTACGTGGACACCGGCGCGGTGGCCGCAATCGTGGTGGACACCCGAAACCCGTTGCGGCTGGCCGATTTCTGGTCTGCCGCCGCCGGATGGCCGCTCACCCACGACACCGCGCGCTACGCCGGAATCCGCTCGGCGACCGGGCAGGGCCCCTGGCTCGAGTTTCTCCGCACCCCGGCCGTGTGCCCCGACCGCGGCCGTCTGCACCTGGATCTGGTCGCCTTCCCCACCGACGATCCGGCCGCGGAGACCGCTCGGCTGCGTGCCGCGGGTGCGACACCGATCAGCTCCGGTGACGAGAGCGATGCCCCGGTGGTCCTCGCCGATCCGGAGACCAACGAGTTCTGCCTACTACGAGCGCCCACCGATTGACCACCGGGCGGTCAGCGGCAGAGATCCCGGCATCGGACCCCGGCCGCCTCCGGCCCCGAACGCCGCCGTCGACCTCAGGCCGCCTCGCCCTTCTTCAGCCGCCGTCGCTCCCGCTCCGAGAGCCCGCCCCAGATGCCGAAGCGCTCGTCCCGGGCCATGGCGTATTCCAAGCACTGCACGCGCACCTCGCAGCCGGAACAGATCCGCTTGGCCTCCCGGGTGGAGCCCCCCTTCTCGGGGTAGAACGCCTCCGGATCGGTCTGGGTGCACAGGCCGCGCTCCCGCCAGCCCGTATCGTCGAATTCGGCCTTGTCCGCGAGAGCCTCGAACGCGGCGTCGAACTTGGTGAACATCAACTTCATGGTGTGCCTCCAAGCATGCGTAGCGACAGCGGTGGTTTTCGACGGGACTACTGGCGGCCCATGGCGCAATCGGCGACCGCGCTGAGCGGGCGGGACTGCTCACCGGCGGCGAAGATGCGGCGGGCGTGCACGGCGGCCGGAGTGGACGACCAGGGCGCGAGCGCGGTGGTGAACATGAGCTCGCACCAGGACAGCGCGGGCACCTCCCCGCCCGCGAGCGTGCCCAGCAGCGACATCTCGGTGTCGTGGTCGGTCCAGGCGGCGAGCAGCCAGGCGGCGTCGAGGCGGCCGAGGAACTCCTCGGCATCCTCCGGCGGGCCGTTCGGGGCGTCCACGGCGAGGTGGACGACGGCGGAAACGGCGTGGCGCATACGGGCATCCAGTCCGATGCCGTTGTGCAGCAGCAGGCCCTCCAGGGCCTCCCGTAGGCCCGCGCCGTGATCGATTCGAAAATCGGTGCGGCGCTCGGCGGTGGTGAACTCGAACATGACGTTCCTTTCGCAATAATGCACGTAGGAATTGAAAATCAAGGTAGACAAGAGGTTTCGGCCTGACGCACCGGAATTCCGGATGCGGTCCGCGCCGCGGTGGCCCGGTATTCCACGAGCGCCGCCAATGTTCCCGGTTGCCAATCCCGGCGGCCGGGTACCCGGCACCAGTCTCGGGCCGGATTGTCGGAGGTCGAGAACAACCGCAGTGTCATTCCCGCCATGGTCGCCATGCCGAACAGCACCGCCGCGTCCACCTCGCGATCGGAAACGGTCAGCCCTACATCGGCCTGGCGCAGACCGGTTTCGGCGCACGCCCGCCCGGCCAGCCACACCGCGCGGGACGCGGCGGCCATACCGGCGGCCACCCGGGGGCCACGCGGATGGGCGTGCTCGTAGTCGGAATAGGGTCCATACCACAGGGCGGTACCTTCGCCATCACATACCGCGAACGTTCCGGATCTCGGATCCCCCGCGGCGGCGACCGCGATGTGCGGCACCAGCCTGATCATTCTCGACATCGGTGACTCGCTTTCGAAACACGGCCGCCCCGCAAAAAGATGACGTGACCGCCCGGATCATCGAAATGCATTCTGGTGAACCGCTTCTGGTTGCGGCTTCAATGCATGTGATTGATCTAAAAGCGACAAGACCGACTTGTCCACCCGCAGCTCAGGTTTGAGCAAACCCCTAGCAGTACCCACACTGACCAGTGGTGGTACCGATGCGAGTAGCCACTCGAAGGAGAACCGCACTCTGCCGGCAAACACTGTCGCGCACCGCGTTCAGACCTTACGGTCTCCTCATGCCATATGTGCACTCGGGTTCGGCAACCGTCCACTTCCGCACGTCAGAGGTATCGGGACCCACCCTGGTGGGCGCGCACGGATTCTTCCTGGACGGGTCCGCGTTCGAACCGCTGCGCAAACCCCTGGCGGCGGCCGGGATAAACCTCGTCACGATCGACGCGCGCGGCCACGGCCGCACTCGGACACCCGACGGTGAAATCTTCAGCTACTGGGATCTGGCCGCCGATATCTTGGCGGTCCTGGATGAACTCGATATCGACGAAGCCGTGATCGGCGGTATGGGCCAGGGCGGATGCTCCGCATTGCGCCTGGCCCTCGCCGCACCGCACCGGGTTCGCGGCCTGGCGCTGATGGACACCGAGGCGGGTGAGTGCACACCGGCGGAATTGGCCTGGTACCGCGTATTCTTCGAACGCTGGTGCGGAAGTGAACCGCTCGCACCGCTCATCGCGGAATTGGCCCCGCAGCTCATCGGCGGCCAGGACCCGCGCGCCTGGCGGGAATGGACGGTGCGCTGGAGCGAATCCGATCGCACGGCCGTGGGCGCGGCGGCGCGATGCCTGATGGATCGCCGCTCACTCCTGCATCGACTGCCCGAGGTCACCGCACCCGCACTCGTGTTGCGCGGCAGCCACGACGGCGTCAGCACCGCGCAGAAATCGGAGGCACTGGCGGCGGGGTTGCCGGGAGCCGACGGCGTGGTCACGATTTGCGGCGCCGGGCACGGCGCGATGTGGACACATCCGGAATCGATCGCACCCCTGCTGATTCAGTTGGTACGCCGGGCGGAGGGCGAGATCGATTCCGTGCGGACGCCGCGCACCGCGCCGAGCCGGGGTGCGCGAGTCGCCGTGCCGCCCGCCGCCATCGCCATGTGACGCGCGGCCGCGGCCCAAGTGACGCGCGGCCGCGGCGGCGCCGCCGGGCTCAGGAACGCACGTCGACGGGATGCGTCCGCTCCGAACACCAGGTGGGCAGTCCGAGGAAGATCTGAATCTGGTCCGGATTGCTGGCGCTGTAGACCTTGAACAGCTGCACCGCGATGGAGCGACAGCGCCCGGTCTCGGCGTCGCGCACATGCATGATGGGCCGGTCTCGCCCGTAGGCCGCCACCCCTTCGTCCCACAGCTCGCGGAACAGGTCGTAGCGGCCGAGTTCGGCGAGGAATTCGGTGGACCAGGCGGTGTCGCCGGTGCTGCCGATGAGCCCGCGCAGCCAGCGCACCGTGGTGCGCACCTCGGCTTCCCATTCCACCATGACCTGCCGGGATCTCGGATTGGCGAAGAACCAGCGCAGCATGTTCACGTCCTCGGCCAATCCCGGGAATGCGCGGTTGTAGCTGTCATTGCAGGCCAGCACATTCCAACGGGTGTCGATATAGGCCGCCAGATGCGGTTCGTGCAATTCCAGCGCGCGGCGCATATCCGGGCCGACCTCGTCGCGCAGTCGATCGACGGAGGGGAATTCCCCGGCACCCAGTCCGGCCAGGTCGAGCAGATGTCGGCGCTCCACCTGGGAGAGGGCGTCGATGCGGTCGAGATAGCGCACCAGCGCGTCGACCACCTCGCGGGTGGGGTGGTCGCGGTCGCCCTTTTCCAGATGGCTGATATAGCTGGCGCTGACTCCGGCGTTGAAGGCGAGGCGTTCCCGGGATACTCCTCGGTCGTCGCGCAGGCGACGCAGCAGCAGGCCGAACGACGGCGGGCGCACATTCTCCGAATCACGCCTGGATTTCGCGCTCGTAACCACGACTATCCCCTTCCACAAACTCTCAGCAATCACGTTCGATGCCCGCGTGGACCCGGCGGCGCATACAGCCGGACACCCGAACCACAACGTCGAAGAACTGCGGTGATTGCCTCACCCGTCGTCAGTTCCGCTTCGGGATAGTGCCACATTTTGTTGTACATAAGACCAAAACATGGCTGTTTCTTTACTGTGTCGCCGCTGGCAAGCCCACGTCGAACAGTAGCCCGCGAACATAGGGCAATCGAGAATCCAGGACCGTCGATCCGCGTCGGGTTCGGGTCCGCCACCGCCCGCCCGCTACCATCGGCAGCCATGACCAGCCTCGTTCCGGACCGCGCCCCGTGACGACCGTCGACGCGATCGTGCTCGCCGGCGGGCGCGCCACCCGGATGGGCGGCGTGGACAAACCCGCCATCGTGGTCGGCGGGCAGTCCATGCTCGACGCCGCCCTCGGCGCGGTCGCCGACTGTGCGCGCACGGTGGTGGTGGGGCCGCAGCGACCGGAGCTGCCGCCGGAAATCCTGCAGGCGCAAGAGATTCCGGCCGGGGCCGGACCGGTCGCTGCCATTGCCGCTGGCCTGGGCATATTGGCGGACTGCGATTTCCCCGCCGGGCTGATCGTGGTGCTGGCGGCCGACATGCCCTTCCTCACGGCTCCCGCGGTCGACGAACTCCTCAGGCACGCACTCGAATCCGGCAGTGACGCGGTCTTCGCGGCCGACGAGTCGGGACGGCCGCAGTATCTGGTCGGAGTGTGGCGGCGCGCGGCGCTGACCGCCGCGGTGAGTCGGCTGGAGTCATTGGTGAATCAGCCCATGAAGGCGCTGGTTCCGGTGCACACCGTCATGGTGCCGCTGGCGGGGGTCGCCGACTGCGACACACCCGACCAAGTGCGCCATGCGCGCGAGGCGGTCGAGCAAACCGCGGCAAACGCTCCGATGACCCTGGACGAGGCGCGTAGTGCGTTGCGCCACACTGTATTCCAGCTCACACCGCGCAGCGTCGCGGTGCGGGCGGCGCGCGGCGCCGCACTCGCCGAGCCGCTGCTGGCCGCGGACGCCCTGCCACGCTTCGACGTCTCGGCCATGGACGGCTACGCCGTCTCCGGCGACGGCCCCTGGCAGGTGCGCCGCGATATCGGCTTCGCGGGTGGACAGCGGCCGGTGGGGCTGTTCGCCGGCGAGGCCGTCCGGATCGCCACGGGCGCACACGTCCCCGACGGCACCACCACCGTGGTGCGCGACGAATTCGTCCGGGTGGACGAGGACGGCGTGCTGCATCGTCTGCCGGACACGCCGCCGCGCGACGATGTGC
>NZ_JASCXP010000298.1:0-9288 GCF_030010695.1 Nocardia sp. CC201C | reverse complement strand
CCGAAGGCCGCCGCATCCCGTGGATCGGGGCTGAACGCCGAATGGCTGTTCCGTTCGGCCGCCACCACGGCGGGTGGCGTCATCGTGGCGGCGATCGCCTTGATCGCGCTTTTCCTGCTGGTGCGGGCGGTGCCGTCGATCCAGGCCAACGAGGCCAACTTCTTCTCCAGCACGGAGTTCAACACCTCCAACGCCGAGCATCTGCGTTTCGGCATCAGGGACCTGTTCATGGTCACGGTGCTGAGTTCGCTCATGGCGCTGGTGATCGCGGTGCCGATCGGGGTCGGGATCGCGCTGTTCCTCACCCAGTACGCGCCCAAGGCGCTGGCGCGGCCGTTCGCGGTGCTGGTCGACCTGCTGGCCGCGGTGCCCTCCATCGTTTTCGGCCTCTGGGGCTTCCTGGTGCTCGCGCCGGAGCTGGAGCCCGTACAGCGCTTCCTCAATGACAACCTCGGCTGGTTCTTCCTGTTCTCCGACGGCAATGTCAGCATCTCGGGCGGCGGCACCATCTTCACCGCGGGCGTGGTGCTCGCGGTCATGATCCTGCCGATCATCACCTCGGTCAGCCGCGAGGTGTTCGGTCTGACCCCGTACGCGCACATCGAGGCCGCGCAGGCATTGGGCGCCACCAAGTGGGAGGTCGTCCGGATGACCGTGCTGCCCTACGGCCGCAGCGGTGTGATCGCCGGATCCATGCTCGGCCTGGGCCGCGCGCTCGGTGAGACCATCGCCGTGCTGGTGGTGTTGCGCACCGCGGCGGAGGCGGGCACCTGGTCGCTGTTCGACGGCGGCTACACCTTCGCGTCCAAGATCGCTTCGGCGGCGGCGGAATTCAATGACGCCCTGCCTACGGGCGCCTACATCGCGGCCGGCTTCGTGCTGTTCGCGCTGACCTTCGTGGTGAACGCCCTGGCACGGCTGGCGGCCGGCGGGAAGGTGAACGGATGAGTACCGTACTGCTCGACAAGCCGGTCAAGGCACCGACCTTCCGCGAGACGAGTCTCAACCGGCGGATTCGCAACAATATCGCCACCGGTGTGGTGTGGACCTGCTTCGTGCTCGCCCTCATCCCACTGGGCTGGGTGCTGTTCATGGTGGTCAGCAAGGGCCTCGAGGCGATCGTCGCGCCGAACTGGTGGATGAACTCGCAGCGGGGCGTGCTGCCCGACCAGACAGCGGGCGGTGTGTACCACGCCATCTACGGCACCATCGTGCAGTCCGCCGTGGCGGCGATCATCGCGGTGCCGCTGGGTGTCATGGCCGCCATCTTCCTGGTCGAGTACGGCCGCGGTTGGCTGGCCAAGGTCACCACCTTCACCGTCGACATTCTGGCCGGTGTGCCATCGATCGTTGCCGCGCTGTTCGTCTTCGCGCTGTGGATATCGACGTTGGGGTTCCCGAAGAGCGCGCTGGCGGTGTCGCTGGCGCTGGTGCTGCTCATGCTGCCGGTGGTGGTGCGCTCCACCGAGGAGATGCTCAAGCTCGTCCCCGACGAGCTGCGCGAGGCGTCCTACGCGCTGGGCGTGCCGAAGTGGAAGACCGTCCTGCGGATCGTGGTGCCGACGGCGCTGCCGGGCATGATCAGCGGCATCCTGCTGTCGCTGGCCCGCGTCATGGGCGAGACCGCGCCGGTGCTGGTGCTGGTCGGCTACAGCAAGTCGATCAACTCGAATGTCTTCGACGGCAATATGGCGTCGCTGCCGCTGCTGATCTACCAGGAGCTGGCCAACCCCGAACCCGCGGGCCGACTGCGGGTCTGGGGTGCGGCGCTGACGCTGATCCTGATGATCGCCCTGCTGTACCTTGCCGCCGCGGCGGTCAACAAGTTCCTGACGCGGAACCGATAGAGCGGAACGGATAAAGACGAGATGGCCAAGCGGATCGACGTCAAAGATCTGAATATCTACTACAGCGCCTTCCATGCCGTGAAGGACGTTTCGCTCACCGTGCTGCCGCGCAGCGTGACCGCGTTCATCGGTCCGTCCGGCTGCGGCAAGTCCACGGTGCTGCGTTCGCTCAACCGCATGCACGAGGTGACCCCGGGTGCGCGCGTCGAGGGCGCGGTGCTGCTGGACGGCGAGGACATCTACGGGGCGGCCATCGACCCGGTGGGGGTGCGTCGCACCATCGGCATGGTGTTCCAGCGTCCGAACCCGTTCCCCACCATGTCGATTCGCGACAATGTGGTGGCCGGGCTCAAGTTGCAGGGGATGCGCGGCAAGAAGGAACTCGATGAGGTCGCCGAGCGCTCGCTGCGCGGCGCGAACCTCTGGAACGAGGTCAAGGACCGCCTGGACAAGCCCGGCGGCGGTCTCTCCGGCGGTCAGCAGCAGCGTCTCTGCATCGCCCGCGCCATCGCGGTCTCGCCCGACGTACTGCTGATGGACGAGCCGTGTTCGGCCCTGGACCCCATCTCCACGCTCGCGATCGAGGATCTCATCGCCGAGCTGAAGAAGGAGTTCACCATCGTCATCGTCACCCACAATATGCAGCAGGCCGCGCGCGTGAGCGACCAGACGGCGTTCTTCAACCTGGAGGCGCAGGGCAAGCCCGGCAAGCTGGTCGAGATCGACGAGACGGAGAAGATCTTCTCCAACCCGTCGCAGAAGGCCACCGAGGACTACATCTCCGGCCGCTTCGGCTGACGGTCCGCCTCGACGGATACTTCACGGCACCGGTCCTGATGGACCGGTGCCGTGGTCGTTGCGGGCGAGGAGCACGGTCGCGGTGGTACGTCCATGCATTCGCTTCGCCGAATGTTAGCTGTGTCATATGGCCGCGCCAGCATTGTATGCAACTGTTGGTAACAGTTAGTGTCCTAGGTAACTAAACCGATCGTTATACCTAGGAGGCGGAGGATGGCTTTATCAGCGTCGATCCAGCAGTCCGAAGCGCGGATCGCCTTGTCCGGGCGGGGCAGGGTGGCGGCATTGATCGCCATCTGCCTCGCCGAACTGCTCGTGGTACTCGACAACACCCTCGTGAATGTGGCGCTGCCGTCGATGGCCGTGCAGTTGCGGGCCGATATGGCGGGACTGCAATGGATCGTGGACGCGTTCACCCTGGCGTTCTCCGGCCTCCTGCTCGCCATGGGGCATCTGGGCGACCGGTACGGGCGCAAGCGGTTCCTGGTGTGGGGTCTGGCCGGTGTGGCCGTCATGTCGGCGGCGGGTGCGCTGGCCTCGGGGCTGGGCCAGGTGATCGCGGCGCGCGCGGGCATGGGCATCTTCGCGGCCATGGTCTTCCCGGCGACCCTGGCGCTGCTCACCAATATCTTCACCACCGCGCGGGAACGCGCCGCCGCCATCGCCGTGTGGACCGCCATGGCGGGCATCGCGATCGCCATCGGGCCGACCGTGGGCGGCTGGCTGCTCGAGCACTTCAGCTGGCATTCGGTGTTCTGGATCAATGTGCCGGTGGCCGTGATCGCCATCGCGGCCGTCTGGATCACCACGCCGGAATCCCGTGCCTCGCACGTGGATCGGCTGGACCGCATCGGCATCGTGCTGTCGCTGGCGGGTGTGACCCTGCTGGTGTGGTCGATCATCGAGGCGCCCAAGCACGGCTGGCTGTCGGTGGAAAGCCTACTGGGATACGCGATCTCGGCGGCGGCGCTGGCCGCGTTCGTGGCCTGGGAGCTGCGGGTGCGGACCCCGGTGCTGAATATGCGACTGTTCCGGATCCGACGCTTCGCGGTGCCCGCGCTCGCGATCACGGTGTCCTACTTCTGCGCCTTCGGCTTCCTGTTCCTCATCACCCAGTACTTTCAGGGCGTCAAGGAGCTGTCCCCGCTCGAATTCGGCATCCACTCACTGCCTTTCGCGCTGGCCGTTGGCATCGGAGCCCCGGCCGCGACCCTCATCGCCCAACGGGTGGGCGCGACCGCGGTCATCGTGACCGGCGTGCTCGTCCTGGCGGTCGCCATGTACATCGCCGGACAGACCACCGTCGACACCCCGTACCTGGGACCGGTGCTGATCTCCATGGTGCTCATGGGCATCGGTTTCGCGGTGGTGCAGGGTCCGGCCACCGAGTCCATCATGGGTTCGGTCCCGCTGGAGGAGGCCGGTGCGGGTTCCGCGGTCAACGACACCACCCGCGAGGTCGGCGGCGCACTCGGGGTGGCGCTGCTGGGCTCCATCATGAGCTCCATCTACGCCGACCGGGTGAGCGGACGCATCGCCGCGGTGCCGGAGGCGATCATGAACGCCCAGCAGAAGGAACTGGCCTCCAATACCCCGATCAGCGTGCTGGAGATCATGAAGGCGCCGCTCAACCCGCTGCTGGAGCAGCCGCGCGCGGATCTGGTGCACGCCATGAAGGTCGCGGCGCTGGAGGGCTCGCACGCGGCCTCCATGGTCGCGGTGGGCACGCTGGTGGTGTGCGCCGTCATCGTGGCCGTCGCGCTGCCCTGGAAGCCGGAACGCAACCGGTCGCTGCTGCTCGGCTGGCGCGAGGCCGAGGCCACCGACGAGAAGACGCGCACGGACTGAACCGCCGCTCGAATTCCTCGGCGTCGGATTCCTGAGCGTTGGATTCTTCGGCGCTGAATTCCTCAGCCCTGAAACGCATTCGGCCGCCCGGAGTATCGGGCGGCCGCATCGCGCGTCATTGTCGGACGGTCAGAGAGATTCCTTCTCCTGATCCGGATCGGGCGGCAGCACGCCGGTCACCAGGAACACCACGCGGCGGCCGATCTCCACGGCGTGATCGGCGAAGCGCTCGTAGTAGCGGCCCAGCAGCGCCACGTCGACGGCGGCGGCCACCCCGTGCTCCCAGTCGCGGTCCATGATGAGCGTGAACAGATGCTTGTGCAGATCGTCCATCGCTTCGTCGTCGTCATTGAGCTTGGCGGCGCGCTCGGGGTCGCGGGTCTCCAAGACGTCCTTGGCCGCCGCGCCCATCTTGACGGCGATGCGTCCCATCTCCGCGAAGTAGGAGTTCACCGTCTCGGGCACCGTGTGGTTCGGGAAGCGACGCCGGGTCATCTTGGCGACGTGCAGGGCGAGCACGCCCATGCGGTTCACGTCGGAGACGATCTGGATGGCGCTCACCACCTGGCGCAGGTCGCCGGCCACCGGCGCCTGGAGGGCGAGCAGCGCGAACGCCTTCTCCTCGGCCAGCGTGATCATCTCGGCGATCCGGTCGTATTCGGTGATCACCTGCTCGGCCATTTCGAGGTCGGCGTCGAGCAGCGACTTGGTCGCCCGCTCCATCGCGTCGCCCGCGAGGCCGGCCATGCCGCCGAGCAGATCGGCGAGCTCGGCCATTTGTTCGTTGTAGATGACACGCATGAGTCAAGACACTAGTAGCCATCGCTGACCAAGTCACCAACGGTCGGTGAATCATGGGTGCCGCGCCGGCATGTCGGCCGTCACCACCGATGCCGTGGCCGCTACTTGCAGGTGTCGTCGGCCGCGTTCACATGCTCCAGATCGGACGGCAGTGTGATCGGCGTCTCCTCGGCGGCTGCCGTCGGAGTGTCGGGCAGCGTCTGGCCGAAGGTGGTCGGCGCCTGCACGGTACCGGTGAAGTCCGAGCCGAGCACCACTTCCACGATGCTGCCGAGCCCGGTGGTGGCCTCCAGCGACGCGCCCGGGATCGCGCTGGCCACGGTGGCGGCCGCGGCCTCCTGGTCGCTGCCGGAGTAGCGCACCTTGGTGGTGGCCGACGAGCCCTCGGCATAGTTGCCGGTGCTGTAGATCTGGAAGCCGCGGCTGGCGAGTTTGGTGGCGGTGGTCGAGGCGATGCCCGACAGTCCGGAGCCGTTGGACACCTGCAACGACACCATGCTGGGGTCGACCGCGATCAGCTTCGGCTTGGTCGGCGGGGCCTGCGTGGTGGTGGTCTCCTCGGGTTCGGGCTTCTTCTCCCCGGGCAGCGGCTGGTCGTCGATGATGGCCCGGAAGATGGCCTTGATATCGGATTCGCGCGGAATCTCGTTGCCGTACGAGGTGGTGCCCGCGGTCGGGATGGTGAGGAAGGTGATCGCTCCGGCATCCACCTTCTGCAGCGACCGGCCCAGCGTGAGCAGGTCCTTGGTGTTCACGTTGTCCATGAAGGAGTGCTGCGCGAAGCCGTTGATGAAGCCGTTGAGCTTGCCCAGATCGAACAGCACCTTGTTCGACAGCGCCCCGCGCAGCAGCGAGGCCAGGAAGCGCTGCTGGCGATTGATGCGGTCGTAGTCGCTGCGCTCCTCGCCGTACACGTGGCGGGCGCGCACGTAGTCGAGTGCGGTCGCGCCGTTCACGATCTGCTTGCCCGGCTCGGTGAGGATGGTGCCGAGGGTGTCGTCGATCAGCGGCTTGGTGGTGCACACCTCGACGCCGCCGATGGTGTCGACCATGGCTTCGAAGCCCGCGAAGTCGATGCCGACGAAGTGGTTGATCTTGAGGCCGGTCATCTTCTGGATGACCTTGGTCAGGCATTTGGGCCCGCCCAGCGCGTAGGTGGCGTTGAGCTTGTCCCCGATGGCCGAGGCGAAAGTCTCGGAGCTGTACTTGGCGTTCTCGTTGTCCCAGCCCTCGCAGACCGGACGGGTGACATCCAGGTCGCGCGGGAAGGACACGGCCACAACACGATCCCGCTTGGCCGGGATATTGACCAGCATGACGGTGTCGGCGCGCGCGCCCTCGGCGTCCTCGGTGGTGCCCGCGCCGAGGTCGGAGTTCACGCCCGCGCGGGTATCGGTGCCGACGATGAGGAAGGTCTCGTCGCCGTACTGCGCATTGGCGTCGATGATGTCGGCGGAGTTCTCGTCCAGGGCCGCGACCTGGTTGAGGCTGCCGTCCTTGACCTTCATGTAGCTCCAGCCGACGCCGGTGACGAGCAGCGCGATGACCGCGACGACCGCGGCCGTGCTGCGTCCGGCCAGCCGCAGCCGCTTGGTGCGGCGCTGGCGATTCCCGGCCAAGCGGGAGAGCGGCTTGGAGCCAACCGATGTGGGCAGTGCGGTGGTGGGGTAGTCGGCCGGTGAGGCGACACCTCGGATGGGGCGCGGCTCCTCCGGCTCCGGCGCCGGACCCGTCACGGGCGGCAGTTCCTCGGTGACCGGATCGGCAGCCGCGGCCCGAACCGGCCCCGCCACACCGGCATTCGCGGCCCCCTTGCCTTTACCCCACGGCGCGCGCCGCACCGGGGCGGAGTCCGCGGGGGCTTGGCGGGCCATGGTGCCGGATTCGCTCGGGGGCGGTCGGCGGATGGCGCCGGAGTCCGCGGGTCCCTGTCGGCCGATCGCACCGGATTCGTCTGGGGGCGGGCGGCGTACGGCACCCGAGTCCGCGGGTCCCCGTCGGCCGATCGCACCGGATTCGCCCGGGGCCGGGCGGCGGATGGCACCGGATTCGCCCGGGGCGGGCCGTCGGGTTGGTGTTGAATCCACCGGAGCAGGGCGTCGGGTGGGTGTGGAGTCCACCGGAGTCGGCCGTCTGGTCGGCGCCGAATCCATCGGGGCGGGACGGCGTATCGCTCCCGATTCGCCCGGGGCGGGGCGTCGCACCGGGGCGGAGTCCGCGCCGCCCATGCCGTTCACCTCGGTCGGGACGGCGCGGCGCGCTCCGGTCTGGTCGGCCGCGCGCCGGGCGCCGTGGGTGTCGGCTCCGCGCGCTCCGTTGGTGCCGCGAGGCCCGGTGGTGCCGTGAGATCCGTTGCCGGGCTCGGCGTCCCAGGCGTCGATGGCCGGTGCATCGGATTCGGCGCGTCGGCGTCGGCCCCTGCGCTCGTTGTCGACCTTCTCCACGAGGTCCTGCACCGAGATGGGCGCGGATCCGTTGGCGGCGTCGTCGGCGTGCCGATTCCGGCGGCCGCGCGGCTGCTCCGCCTCGTCCGCGGGGTAGCGCTCCCACGGGGCGCGACCTCCGGGCCGTGGCGTACGCCCGTACCGATCGTCACCCACCAACGAACCTCACTTTGCTCTTCGATGCAGAGGCCATGATAACGATTTCGCCACAACGGACCAGTCGAACCTGAGAACCGCGCGGTCTCAGCCGCCGCCGGAACCCACGTCAGCCGCCGCTGTGCATGACATCCGCCGCGGTCGGGACCGCGCAGTCGTCGGGATCGTCGAGCCAGCCGTGCGGCAGCGCCACCTTGCCCGGTGAGCCCTGTCTGCCGCGCGGACCCTCCGCGTCCTTGGGGAACGGCGCGTTGGGATCGAGTTGTCCGATGAGGTCGGAGAGTTCGGCGAGGCTGCCGACGGTGGCGAACCTGCGCCGCAGTTCGGAGCCGACCGGGAAGCCCATGAGGTACCAGGCCATGTGCTTGCGCAGATCGCGCATGCCCTTGTCCTCGCCGTCGTGGTCGGCGAGCAGGGACGCGTGCCGGTACAGGATCTCGCCGACCTTGCCGAGATTCGGCGGGGTCGGGACGGGTTCGCCGCGCAGCGCGGCCTCGAGTTCGGCGAACAGCCAGGGCCGTCCGAGGCAGCCGCGGCCGACGACGACACCGTCGCATCCGGTCCGCGCCATCATGGTCACCGCGTCGTCGGCGCTGAAGATGTCGCCGTTGCCGAGCACCGGGATGGTGGTCACGGCCTCCTTGAGCCGCGCGATGGCGGTCCAGTCGGCCTCCCCGGAGTACCGCTGCGCCGCGGTGCGCGCGTGCAACGCGACCGCCGCCGCGCCTTCGGCCTCGGCGATGCGCCCGGTGTCGAGATAGGTGATGTGGTCGTCGTCGATGCCGATACGGAATTTCACCGTGATCGGCACTCCGGCCGGTGCGGCCGCCGCCACCATCTCCCGCACGATGGCCCGGAACAGCTCGCGCTTGTAGGGCAGCGCCGCGCCACCGCCGAGTCGGGTCACCTTGGGCACCGGGCAGCCGAGATTGAGGTCGATGTGGTCGGCCCAGCCCTCGCCGACGACGATGCGCACGGCCTCGCCGAGGGTTTTCGGGTCGACGCCGTACAACTGCATGGACCGCGGGCTCTCGTCGGGCCCGAACGACATCATGTGCAGCGTCTTCTCATTGCGCTCCACCACCGCGCGGGCGGTGATCATCTCGCACACGTAGATGGAGGTGGCGCTGCCGAATTCCCGGCACAGGGTGCGGAAGGCGACGTTGGTGATTCCGGCCATCGGGGCGAGCACGACGGGCGGATCGACCGGGTAGGGGCCGATCCGCAGACTGCTCGCAGCGGTTTCCAGGGACGTCGTCACGAGATCGATTGTCGCATCAGTCGGGGAGTGGTCTCGGCCACACACCCGCCGACCGACTCGGCCGTGATCGTTTCGCCGCCGCTGGGCGACCGGAGGCGGAGCGTTCGCTCGCCCGTCACCGTGGGGCCGAGGC
>NZ_JASCXP010000297.1:0-9297 GCF_030010695.1 Nocardia sp. CC201C | reverse complement strand
TGATGTGTATAACCCACCGGGGCGGGTCCGCGGCGGCGGCGGCCGCGATCGCCGCGCGGATCAGCGTCTCGTCGGCCCGCTCGGCGGCACCGCGAGATCCGGCCGCGCTCATTCAGCGAGGGAGCTTGTCCAGGACCGCCGAGAACTCGTTGGCGAAACCCAGGCGCTGGGCGATCATGCCGAGCTGCTCGTCGGGGTAGAGGTCGGTTTCGGCGAGGATGACGCTCAGCACCGGCTCCGGTAGTCCGAGGTCGGCCAGCACGCCGAGGTCGCCCTCCTCCCACGGCTCGATATCGTCGAGTTCGTCCGGATCGATATCCGGGATGTCGACATTCAGCGCCTCCAACACCTCGGCGGCGATGTCGTAGTCGATGGCGGCGGTGGCGTCCGACAGCAGCAGACGGCTGCCGGTCGGCGCTGGACGCAGGACGATGAAGAATTCGTCGTCTACGTCGAGCAGACCGAATACCGCGCCGGAACTGCGCAACTCGCGCAATTCTCGCTCGGCCTCGGTCAAACTGGAGAGTGCCGCCTGAGTCAACGGCGTGACCTTCCAGGTGGCCTCTTCGCGGACAACCGCCACTGCGAACCCTTCCACGTCGTCGTAATCGTCCGACGTCGCCCTATTCGTGCTCGAGCGCTGTGCTGCCATGGGCGCAACGGTAGTCCGCTTCGGGGGAAATGTTGAAGTCGTATGCGAATCTGGTGCCATGACGGGCGATCGGAAACCAGCTGTCTGCGTCCTCGGGACGGGTTTGATCGGCGGTTCGGTGCTGCGTGCCGCCGTCGCCGCGGGGTACGAGGCGTGGGGATTCAACCGGTCGGAGCCGGGTGTGCGGGCCGCGCGCACCGACGGCTTCGACGTGAGCGCCGACATCGGGGCGGTACTGGGCCGGGCCGCGGACCGCGACGCGCTGATCGTGATCGGCGTGCCGCAGCCCGCCCTCGACACCGTGCTCTCGGATGTGCGCAGTTTCGCCCCGGCGTGTCCGCTCACCGACGTGACCAGTGTGAAGAAGCCCGTACTGGATGCCGTGCACCGGCACGAACTGGGCGCGCACTTCGTCGGCGGGCACCCCATGGCCGGGACCAGCGAATCCGGCTGGGCCGCATCCACACCCGACCTGTTCAAGGGCGCGGCCTGGGCGATCAGCGTCGATCCGGGCGTACACGCCGACCCGTGGACCCGGGTGGCGCGGCTGGCGCTGGACTGCGGGGCCGTGGTGGTGCCGGTGCTCTCCGCCGAACACGACAGCGCCGTCGCCCGCATCTCACACCTGCCGCACGTGCTGGCCGAAGCCCTCGCCATCCAGGGCGCGGGCGGCGGCGCGCTGGCACTCGGGCTGGCCGCCGGGTCCTTCCGCGACGGCACCAGGGTGGCTGCCACCGCGCCCGCCCTGGTCCGCGCCATCTGCGAACCCAATGCCGACGCGCTGCTCGAGGTGCTCGACGACACCCTGCGGGTGCTCACCGCCGCCCGGGACAGCCTGCGCGACACCGACTCCCTGGCCCAGCTCACCGAGGCCGGACACGACGCGCGCAACGACTACGACACCTTCCAGCGGTGGGCGATCGCGGGCATTCGGCCCGGCGACCACGACTGGCTGGCGAAGCTGGCCGACGCCGGACGCCGCGGCGGCGTCATCGAAGCCCTGGAGTAGCCCTAGATGCGCTCGGCCAGCCCCGGGTAGTCGAGCAGGAAGCCGTCGGCGTCGACGGTGACCGTGGCGCTGGAGACCGGGGACAGCACGTGGATACCGTCCGGGCCGGAGCTGTAGGTGAGACTGGCCTCCTGCACCAGCAGGTCCGGCAGCCGCACGTAGACCACCGGGACCTGGATGTCCTCGGAGGTGTGCGCCAGGCCGTGGCGGCGAATCGGCAGCGTATTGAAGAACGGGCTCAGCACCATGTCGACATCGAGCGCGCCGCCGAAAGTGGAGCGCACGTGCGTGGCGCCCGCGTCGATGAGCCAGTAGTTCTCCTCGTCGCGGGCGATGGAGGCGTGCCGCTCCCCCGCCGCGACCGTGCTGCGCAGGGACAGGCGCTTGGTCACCCCGTTCTCGTCGGTGACGAGGTCGTAGGAGGCGCTGAACGCCTCGCTCTCCTCGGTCGCGCCGGCGATGATGCGGCCCGCCGCGCGAATCCGGTTGCCGTTCAGCACCACCCGCACCGACTCCATCCGGGACCCGTTGTGCGCCCGCCAGGTGAGGATCGCGGGCCACCGGGCGCCCCCGGCCCGGATTTCCTCGCCGTTGCTGTCCGTCGTCACGCCTCTACCGTACGTCCACGCCCCGCTCGCCCGGCGAACACACGGCGGCGTTCAGCGAGTTCGCCACGGCGTGTCCGGGTTGCGCCGTCACGCCGCGGCCTCGCGTGCGCTCGCCCCTGGGGAGTGGTAGGGCCGCGGACGCGTCCGGTGGCGCGTATCACCGGGCGCGGTCGAGGCCATTCGCCGATCGGGCTCCGCATATCGCCCCTCGGCGCGGCATCACCCGTTCCCCCGAGCGACATGCTCGACAGGCCATGCGGGGCGATGTATTCCGTCGGCGTGTTGTCGAGCGCGGGGGCCGGGCGGGTGGTGGGCGCGGTGTGGATCAGCGCCGGTTCGTCGCGACTCGAGTAACGTTCTGACGACATATCGGTACTCGGGGTGAAAGGACAGCTGTGGCGCGGATGGTGGGCCTGTTCGCCGGTATCGGCGGACTGGAACTCGGGCTCGCCGCGCACGGTTGGCGCAGTGAACTGCTGTGCGAGATCGACCAGGGCGCGCAGGCGGTGTTGAGCGCGCACTTCCCGGATGTGCCCGTGCATTCCGACGTCACCCGGCTGCGCGCGCTGCCAGCCGGGACCGAACTGGTGGCCGCCGGATTCCCGTGCCAGGATCTGTCGCAGGCCGGGCGCACCGCCGGAATCACCGGCTCCCGTTCGGGTTTGGTGGACGAGGTGTTCCGGCTGGTGCGGCGCAAACGCGGGCCGCGCTGGCTGCTCATCGAGAATGTGCCGTTCATGCTGCAACTGGGCGGCGGGGCGGCCATGCGGCACATCACCACCGCCCTGGAGGAACTCGGCTACCTGTGGGCGTACCGGGTGGTGGACGCGCGGGCGTTCGGACTGCCGCAGCGGCGCGAGCGAGTGCTCATGCTGGCCTCACGCACCGAGGATCCCCGGCCGGTGTTGTTCGGGACCGACGCCGGTGAGCGGGTGGTCGGCTCCGCCGATCACGATCCGTGCGGCTTCTACTGGACCGAGGGCACCCGCGGGCTGGGCTGGGCCGTCAACGCCGTGCCGACCTTGAAGGGCGGTTCCGCGCTGGGCATCGCGAGCCCGCCCGCGGTGCGGCTGCCCTCCGGGGAGATCGTCACCCCGGGCATCACCGACGCCGAACGCCTCCAGGGTTTCGACCGCGACTGGACCGCCCCCGCGCTGTCGGTGCCCACCGTGCGCAAAGGCCACCGCTGGAAACTCGTCGGCAATGCCGTGGCGGTGCGCATGGCCTCCTGGGTGGGCGCCTGCCTGTCCGCCCCCGCCACCGACGCCATCCCCGGCGAACCCCTGCTGCCCGGCCAGCGCTGGCCCACCGCCGCCTGGGGCCACGCGGGCACCGTGCACCGCGTCCCGGTCTCCACCTGGCCGGTGCACGCGCCCTACGAGGACCTGCGCTGGTTCCTCGACGACTCCAGCCTCCTGTCCGCCCGCGCCACCGCCGGCTTCCTCCGCCGCACCCGCATGGGCTCCCTCCGCTTCCCACCCGGCTTCATCGACGACGTCGAAAACCACCTCGACCGCATGGGCGGCCGCCCCAGCGAGGCGGCGTAGCACCGAGGGGAATTGGTGGCGGAGCCCTCCCGAGCGATGCCGCCACCAGTTCCCCGTCGGGCGCCCGGGTGGTGGGCGGTGCGCTCCCGGCGAGAGGATGGGGATCGATCCGGGAGGTCGGATGAGCGAGACAGCGCGGGCGACGGGACGGCCGCGGACGGATGCGGCAACGAGTGCGCGGATGGCGCGGCAGCGGCGCGTGGGGACCGCGCCGGAGATCGCGCTGCGGCGGGAACTGCATCGGCGGGGGGCGCGGTTCTTCGTGGACCGGGCTCCGATGCGGGGGCTGCGGCGGCGGGCCGACATCGTGTTCCCGCGCCGCAAGGTAGCGGTGTACGTGGACGGCTGCTTCTGGCACAGCTGTCCCGAGCACGCCACATCTCCCAAGAACAATGCCGAATGGTGGGCCGAGAAGCTGGCGGGCAATGTGGCGCGCGACCGCGATACCGATGCGCGGTTGCGGGAGGCGGGGTGGACGGTCGTTCGGGTGTGGGAGCACGAGCGAGCCGAGAGCGCGGCTGATCTGGTGTGGAAGGCGTTGGGGCGCACGGGGTGAGGCGCTCGCACCGTTCGCGGCTTGGACGCGACCGCGCCCGTGCGAGGCGACGCGGCCCGCGCCATTCCGGTACGCGGGCCGCTGGAACACCTGCACATCGCCGGGAGGCGGCGGGGCGGAGTGTCGCGACGCAGGTACCGGACCGAGTCGACCGCGACTCCGTCAGGCTCGGACGGAGCCGCAGCGCGCGGCGGACAGCAAGGGCGGTGCGCGGAAGACGAGACCGGTACCGGCACGAGCGCGCCGCTCCTGCACCGGCGGGCGCGGCCGGTTCGGCGGGCGGACCGGCGTATGCCCTGGGTGCGGACCAGCGAGGTGTTCCCATGGGGTGTACCACCGAGCCGACCCATCGCAGCGGACACCGGGTCGGGCGGCGAACGACGTGCGTCGCGACACAGACTGCGACATGCTGGGTGACAGGCCAGCGGGCCGGGTGGGGTGCGTTCCAACCCGCGCGGCGTGGTGGATATGGCGGGCTGAGGACGAGTCGGCTACACCTGGTCCGCACCGGAGCGGGTGGCGCTTGCAGATGGGATGCGATGAGCCCGCGCGGCGGGTGTGCGGGTTGTACGCCGCCGCGGGACGGCAACGGCCGAATTGCCCGCGCAGCGTGGTGGATTTGGCGGGCTGGGGGTGAGCCGGCTGCAACCTGGTCCACGCCGGAGCGGGTGTCGCTTACAGGTGGGATGCGGTGAGCCCGCGCGGCGCGGCGGAGAGGGCGGCTGGATGGGCGAGAATAGCGGGATACCGCCCGGGCGGTATCCGGTCTGGGGTGCGCGTTGCCGGGCCGTCCGCGCGGTGGCGGTTCGCGTGACGAAGGGCGGTGCGGCGGCGAAAGCGAGTGGCGATGACGCCTCCCGAGAACGAGCGGGGCGAGAACGTGGGCGAGGTGGCCGAGAGTGCGGGCGAGCGGGGTGCGGGCGAGCAGCCGTCGGAATCGCGTTTCCGGCGGGTGCTGCGGTGGGGGCTCGCGGTGCTCGTCGGGTTGGCGGGGTGCAGCTACTCGTCGTGGGTGCTGGAGTTCGTGTTGCCGGTGGGGATCGATCCGTTCACCTCGTTTCTCAGCCAGCTCGCCGAGCGCGGGGCGCCGTTTCGCGGCGTCTTCACCACGGCGGACACGCTGACCGGGGCCATGCTGGTGGTCGCCGCGGGCGGCGGGCTGCTGTTGTTCCCGCGGCGCGGGTACACCACCGTCGGCTGGGTCGCCCTGGGATGTTTCGGGGCAGCCACCATCGCCGATGCGCAGGCGCCGTTGGATCCGGCGGCCGAGGTGCCCGCCGGGGAGAGTCCGCTGTTTCCGCAGTTGCATCAGGTCCACGCGCTGACCAGCACGTTGGCGGTGTTCTCGATCTTCGTCGCCATGCTGGCGTTCACGGTGGCGGCGTTCCGGTATCGGCAGTGGCCGATCGTGCGGCATGCGGGGCTGTGGATTCTGGTGATCGGCTCGGTGGCCACGGCGTGGCTGCTCACCGCGGACAATCTGCCCGGCGATCACGGGCTCGGGATCGCGCAGCGGGTGCAGGTGGGGGCGATGTCGCTATGGCTGCTGGCGCTCGGCGCGCAGGTCGCGGCGGCGAACCGGCGCGCCACCCCGCCCGTGGGTATGGTCGGGTGATGTGACCAGCGACGCACCGGAATTCACCGCGATCCCCACGCAGCTCGACACTGTCGCCACCGCGACCGAGCGCCTGCTCACCACCGTCGCCGACCTGCGCGACGCCGATCTGGTGGAACCCTCGCTCCTGCCCGGCTGGACCCGCGGCCATGTGCTGGCCCACCTGTCCCGCAATGCGGACAGTTTGGTCAACCTGCTGCTGTGGGCCCGTACCGGCATAGAGACCCCGCAGTACGCCAGCGCGTACCTGCGCGACGCCGATATCGAGGCCGGTGCGCCGCGTCCGCTGCGCGAACAGCTCGACGATCTGCGAGCCGCCTCCGACCGCTGGCTGGACCTGGCCCGGGTGCTGCCCGAGGACCGCTGGGCCACCTCCGTCCGCAACCGCCAGGGCACGGAGATCCCGGCCACCCGCATCGTGTGGATGCGCCTGCTGGAGGTGGAGATCCACCATGTGGATCTGGCGGTGGCCTACTCCCCCGCCGACTGGCCCACCCCGTTCACCACCCGCCTGCTCACCGAGGCGCTCGCCGACCGCGCCCGCACCGCCGACCCCGACGCGCCCGGTTTCACCGTCACCGCGACCGATACCGGCTACACCGCCACCGTCGGCTCCACCGCCGTCACCGAGATCACCGGCACGGCAACGGCTCTCGCCACCTGGCTGATCGGCCGCTCCGACGGCTCGGACCTGAAGGGCGACCTGCCCGATCTGGCTGCGTGGAAGTGAACTCCGTTGTCCCGCACCACCTCAGGCGCGGGACAACCCGGTCAGCACTCGGGATCGAAGGCCACGCCTGACGAATCCCACACTCGCATGTGGTGGCCCCGTGGCGCGCAGAGCACGATCTCCCCGGGCTCGTGCTGAATGTCCCCGGCGAAGCCAGTTGCACCGTCCGGGTACGCGACGAACTCCACGACGATGTGATCGCCCGCCGCGAGGGTGTACTCCTGTCCGGCGGGCTCGAAGCGAACCACGACCGCCGCTGCGCCCGCACTGACCCTGAACTTCATCGCGGGCGGGGGTCAGCCCAGGAAGCGGGCAACGGTGTCGGCGTGGGTGGCGAAGGCGAGGAACTGGTCGTTCTCGTGTGGGTCACCGGCGGTGACGCGGACGCCGTCGGTGCCGTAGGGGCGGACGAGGACGCCCGCCGCGGCGCTGGCCTCACCGTATTCGGCGCTGCGGTCGCCGAGGGGGAGCCAGAGGAAGTTGGCGTGGCTGTCGGCCACCCGGTAGCCCGCCGCTGCCAGGGCCGTGCGCATGCGCTCGCGTTCGGCGATCACGGCGTCGGTGCGCTCCAGGAGTTCGTGGCGGGCGTCCAGTGAGGCGATGGCGGCGGCCTGGGCGAGCCGGTTGACGCTGAACGGAACCCGCACCTTCATGAGCGCGGTGACCACGGCCGGATCGCCCACGGCATAGCCGACGCGCAGGCCCGCGAGTCCGTACGCCTTCGAGAAGGTGCGCAGCACAAGCACATTCGGGCGGGTGCGGCCGAGTTCGACACCGTCGGGATGCTGATCGGCCGGGAAGCGCAGGTATTCGTAGTACGCCTCGTCCAGGACGACCAGCACGGTGTCCGGGATGGTGTCGAGGAAGCGTTCGATGGCGGCGCGGCCGTGCGCGGTCCCGGTCGGGTTGTTGGGGTTGCACACGAACACCGCCCGGGTGTTCGGGGTGACGGCGGCGGCGAGGGCGTCGAGATCGTGCGCGTAGTCGTGGTCCAGCGGCACCTGGACGGCGCGCGCCCCGGCGATGCGGGTGACGATCGGATACGCCTCGAAGGAGCGCCACGCGAACACCACCTCGTCGGTGTGCTCGCCGCAGGTGATCTGGATGATCTCCTGGCACAGCGCCACACTGCCGCAGCCGACCGCGACGTTCTCGATGCCGACGCCATGGAATTCGGCGATGGCGGTGCGCAGTTCGGTGGCGGTGATATCCGGGTACCGGTTGGCCTGTTCGGCGGCCTCGGCGATGGCCTTGGCCACCGACGGCAGCGGCGGGAAGGTGGTCTCGTTGCTGGCCAGTTTCACCACACCGGGCAGGCTGCGGCCCGCGACGTACGCGGGGATGGCGTCGAGGTCCGGACGAATGTGCGCGCTCACGCCTCCACCCTATGTCGGCCCAGGATTTATCCGGAACTTTACCTAGCTTCACTACCCTGGCTTTATGTCGGGCGTTTACCGAGATCTGGCCCCTGTGCACGACACCACCAGGGTCCCCGTCACCGTGATCGAACCGGATGGTCACGCCCGGGGCGGCATCGTGGTGCTGCACGAATCACGCGAGTTCACCGATCCATTGCTGGACATGATGCGGTCCCTGGCCGACGACGGCTGGACGGTGCTGGCCCCGGACCTGTTCCACCGCACCAATGGCGCGCAGGCCGACAAGGTCTTCGGCGACGACCTGTTCGCCGACTTCGACGCCTGCTTCGACTGGCTGATCGGACACGGCGTCTTCCGCGACTGCGTCGGCGTCCTCGGCTTCGACTCCGCCGGAACCGCTGCCCTGCTGGTGGCGACCAGTCGACCGATCGGCGCGGCGGTGAGCATCGCCGCCCCCGGCATCGACAGCCCGCTGACACCGCAGGCCGACGCCCTGGTCCACGCCGCACCGAAACTGAAGGCCCC
Source organism: Nocardia sp. CC201C (assembly GCF_030010695.1). Classification (NCBI taxonomy): domain Bacteria; kingdom Bacillati; phylum Actinomycetota; class Actinomycetes; order Mycobacteriales; family Nocardiaceae; genus Nocardia; species Nocardia sp. CC201C. The sequence continues at coordinate 676 of NZ_JASCXP010000297.1, read as the reverse complement.
CTGGCTCGGCCTGTACGGCGAGGACGACCCCGTCACCCCGCCCGACCACGTGGAACAGCTGCGCGACGCCGCCGCCCGCGCCGCCGTCGCCACCCTGGTGGTCAGCTATCCCGGCCTGCGCCACCGCCCCGACCATCCCGGCTTCGATCGCGACGCACTCGACGATGCCGCTGTCGTCGACGCCCAGACCCGCATCTTCGACTGGTTCGACAGCCACCTCCGCTGACCGTCCATTTTATTCTCCTGACCAGCCGTTTTGCGTCTTGGTCGGCTGCTGTGTAACCTTTGTCCCCGGCGGTTCGAAAGGACCGGCGGCCTCGCAAGAAGGCGTCCAGGAGGCGTGCCAGAGCGGCCGAATGGGACTCACTGCTAATGAGTTGTCCCTTCACGGGGACCGGAGGTTCAAATCCTCTCGCCTCCGCCAAGCCCGGTTCGCCGGGCGCCACAAATGAATATTCCTGCGCCCGTAGCTCAACGGATAGAGCATCTGACTACGGATCAGAAGGTTGGGAGTTCGAGTCTCTCCGGGCGCGCAGTGAAAAACCCCCGCTGCCAATGGCTGTGGGGGTTTTCGTGTGTCCGGGTGGTGGTTCGGGTTGCTCGGACGGGGGTCGGTGCGCTCCCCTCCAGGGCCCCCCCCCCCCGGGCGCGGGGGGGATAGGGCGCCGGGAATAGG
>NZ_JASCXP010000296.1:0-9354 GCF_030010695.1 Nocardia sp. CC201C | reverse complement strand
GTACCAGTGCGCTCACCGAGGTGTCCTTCAGATCCACACCGGAGCGCCCGAGTCGGCGAGCGCCCTCGACCAGTCCCGCCGCCACCCGCGCCGCACGCTCGTAGCCGAGCCCTTCCGGCGGATGGATATTGGAGATGCAATTGCGGTCGGAGTCGGCCCGCCCCGGACACGGCCGGTGGGTGAGATAGATGCCGAGGCTGTCGGCGACCGACAGGCCGGGACGCTCCCCGATGAGTACCAGAACGGTTGCGACGCCGAGGCTTTCACCGATGTGATCACCCAGCGCCACCCGCGCCTGGGTGGCGATGACCGGAGGGGCGAGGGTGTAGCGCTCCCCCAGCACCGCTACCAGTGCCCGCAGCATGGGCACACCGTGTTCGGCGAGCGCCCGGGGCGACAAACCGTCGGCGAGCACGAAACCGATATCGGCCCCGGTTCCCGGTGACGCCGAAACCCTCTGCCCTGCACGGCTACTCGGATCCATCTCGATGTCCGGACCGGTGCGCCCACCCGCCGAGGACGACAGCGCCTCCCCGACCACGGCGCGCGCAGAGGGCGTACGTGCCGTCCCTGGCGCATCCGTCGCGGTGGCATCCGTCCCTGGCGCATCCGTCGCGGTGGCATCCGTCGCGGTGGCATCCGTCCCTGGCGCATCCGTCGCGGTGGCATCCGTCCCTGGCGCATCCGTCGCGGTGGCATCCGTCGCGGTGGCGTTCGACGCGGTGGCATTCGACGCGACGGAATGCGGCTCGACCGCGTCCGCGGCTTCCGGCGCGCTCGTGCGCGTCCACTCGACCGCACCCGCCGCGATCGCGGGCAGCCGTCCGAGGTCGGGGCGGCGCAGATACTCCGATCGGTCCGCCGCGCGACTGCGCACGTGCGTCGGCCGCCCCAGACCGAGCTCCGCCACCCGCGCGGCCAGGTCGTCGACCGCGAGTGGCGTGTGCACCGCGTCCCGCGCCGCCGCGTGCGCGGCCCGGAATTCCAGCACCCGTTCGGTGGGCAGCGCATCCCCGGTGCGGCCCAACCCGATCCGCGCCTGGGTGGTGCGCCGCAGCTCAGCCCAGAACTCCTCCGAGGCACCGGTACGGGCGGTGTCGGTACGGGAGGTATCGCCGCGCACCGGCCTCATGACGCACTCGCCAGGGCGCGCAGCGGCGAGGTGAGCGGCTCGACCGGCCGCACCCGGCCGTCGGCGTCCAGCATGCCCAGCCGGTCCAGCCAGCCCGCGAATTCGGGAGCGGGCCGCAACCCCAGCACCTTTCGCACGTACAGGGCATCGTGGTAGGCGAGGCTCTGGTACCCGAGCATGACGTCGTCGGCCCCGGGTACCGCGATGACGAAGGCGACACCGGCCGCGCCGAGCAGGGTGAGCAGGCTGTCCATATCGTCCTGGTCGGCCTCGGCGTGGTTGGTGTAGCAGACGTCCACGCCCATGGGCAGCCCCAGCAGTTTGCCGCAGAAGTGGTCCTCGAGTCCGGCGCGGATGATCTGCTTGCCGTCGTAGAGGTATTCCGGACCGATGAACCCGACCACCGTATTCACCAGCAGCGGATCGAGATCCCGGCAGACCGCGTAGGCGCGGGCCTCGAGGGTCTGCTGGTCCACGGGTTTGCCGCCGGTGCCGAGGTGCGCGCCCGCCGAGAGCGCCGAGCCCTGCCCGGTCTCCAGGTACATGACATTGTCGCCGACCGTTCCGCGACCCAGTGCGCGCCCGGCCGCATTCGCCTCCCGCAGCAGCGAGATATTCACGCCGAACCCGGAATTCGCGCCCTCGGTTCCGGCCACGGACTGGAACACCAGATCCACCGGGGCACCCGCCTCGATCAGCCCGAGCGTGGTGGTGACGTGCGAGAGCACACACGACTGCGTCGGAATGTCGAACCGCTGCCGCACCTCGTCGAGCAGGTGCAGCAGATCCGCGGTGGCCCGTGGCGAGTCGGTGGCCGGATTGATGCCGATCACCGCGTCCCCGCAGCCGAGCAGCAGCCCGTCCAGCACGGCGGCGGCGATACCGCGCGGGTCATCGGTCGGGTGGTTGGGCTGCAAGCGGGTGGCCAGGGTGCCCGGAAGTCCCACGGTGGTACGGAATCCGGCCCGCACCTCGGTGGCCGCGGCGACCGCGATGAGGTCCTGATTGCGCATGAGTTTGCTGACCGCGGCCACCATTTCCGGTGTGAGCCCACGGGATACGGCCGCGAGGGTGGCGGCCGCGTGTTCGGTGGCGGCCACCGCCAGCAGCCAATCCCGCAGCCCGCCCACGGTCAGGTGCGAGATCTGCTGGAACGCGACGCGATCGTGGGTGTCGACAATGAGCCGGGTGACCTCGTCGCTCTCGTACGGCACCACCACGTCGTTCAGGAAGGTGAGCAATGGCACCTCCGCCAGCGCCCACTGCGCGGCCGCCCGTTCGGCGTCGGAATGCGCCGCGCACCCGGCCAATTCGTCACCGCTGCGGCGCGGCGTCGCCTTGGCCAACAGCTCGACCAACCCGTCGAACCGGTAACTCACACCGCCGATGCGCTGCTGGTACACCGTCATTCGAGCTCCTTCTCGGCGCGGGCCAGGATCGCGAACTCCTCATCGGGCGAGGCCGCGACCAGCCGATGGCGACTGTAGAGGGCGAAATAGAGCATGAAGGCGCAGAACGCGGCGAATGTCCAGCCCGCGGCCACCGGATCCACCAGGAAGGTCGCCACCACGGACACACAGGCGATCACGAGCGCGAATCCGGTGGTCACCACGCCGCCCGGAGTGCGGTACGGCCGCCGCATACCCGGTTCGCGCACTCGCAGCACGATATGGCTGACCATCATGAGCACGTAGCTGACCGCCGCGCCGAAGACGGCCATGTTCAGCAACATCGCGCCCTCGCCGGTCAGCGACAGCCCGAAGCCGATCACGCCCGGCACGATCAGCGCCCACACCGGGGCCTTGCGGGAGTTGGTGACCGACAGGCTGGTCGGCAGGTATCCGGCCCGCGACAGCGCGAAGGTCTGCCGGGAGTAGGCGTAGACGATGGAGAAGAAGCTGGCCACCAGTCCGGCCAGGCCGATGTAGTTCACCGCCGTGGCCGCGCCACCGCTGCCCAGCGCCTCGACCAGCGGATTGCCGGAGGTCGAGAGCGCTTGCGCGCCAATCGCTCCCGTGGACAGCACCAGTACGCTGCCGCCGGTCACCAGCAGCACCAGCATGGCGACGATAATGCCCTTGGGCACGTTCTTCTCCGGCTCGCGCGCCTCCTCCGCGGCCAGCGGCACCCCTTCGACGGCCAGGAAGAACCAGATCGCGAACGGAATCGCCGCCCAGACGCCGAAAGCGCCGAACGGCAGGAACTCCGAGGCCCCCGCCGCCCCGGTATCGACGGGAATATCGGTGAGATTGCCCAGGTCGAAACGGCCCCAGGCCGCCACCGCGAACACCACCAGCCCGATCAGCGCGATCACCGTGATCGCGCACATCACCTTGAGCGCCTCCCCCGCCCCGGCCAGATGAATGCCGATGAACAGCGCGTACACCGCCAGATACACCCACCACCCGTCGGTGATCCCGAACAGGTTCAGCGATTCCACGTACGCGCCGATGAACGTGGCGATGGCCGCCGGTGCGATGGCGTACTCGATGAGAACCGCGGTGCCGGTGGCGAATCCGCCCCACGGCCCGAGCGCCCGGCGGGCGAAGGTGTAGCCGCCGCCCGCCGCGGGCAGCGCCGCCGACAGTTCCGCCATACCCAACACCATGGCCAGGTACATGCCCGCGATGAGGACGGTGGCGATCAAGAGCCCACCGAATCCGCCCTCGGCCAGGCCGAAATTCCATCCGGAATAGTCACCGGAGATCACATAGCTCACGCCGAGCCCGGCCAGCAGCAGCCAGCCCGCCGATCCGGAGCGCAGGGTCCGCTTGGCCAGATAGTCCTCGGCGGTATCCGCCGTCGGCCTCGAAGCAGTCGTCATGCAGGTTGCCCGTACCCCTCGTACTCGGTTGGTCACATGCCCAGAGGGCTGACCTGTAGATCCTCCGGACCAATATTGCTGACGTGTAACTACGAGTTTGTGGCGGCATGACGCCGCGTTACGGACCCGCGTGCGTGCCGATCCGCCGCGGACCGAGCACAATCGCAGCTATGCCGCCCGTACCGCACCGGCACCGGTCCCCGTGGACTCGGACCCTCGATCTCGCCGACGAGCTACGCCGGTGGTGTAGCTGGTGGCGGCGACCACACCGGCCGCGGCGGGCGGTGCGAGCCGTGCGCGACCACCTGGGAGCGGCACCGGCCAGCGTTTGCTACGCGTTCACGCTCTTCGTCACCTACTGGACGCTGCGGGGTGCGAACGAGATCACCGACCGCCACATCATCTTCTCGGCCTCCACCAACCTCGCGAATATGCGCCGCGACCCGGTTCAGGTGCTGGTGGCCTCGGCGTTCTGGGTGGACGGCGACTTCCCGTGGGCGTTCATCATCACCTTCCTGACGGTGATGGCCGCCGCCGAACGCTGGCTGGGCACCCTGCGCTGGATCGGTGTGTTCGCCATCGGGCACGTCGGAGCCACGCTCGGCACCGTCACCGGAATCGCCTACGCCGTGGAGCATCGCCTGATTCCGCTGCGGGTGGCGCTCGCCTCGGATGTCGGCCCCAGCTATGGCATTTCGGCCGTGCTGGCGGCGCTCACCTTCCGACTGCGCGGCGTGCCGCGACTGCTCTGGGCGGGCCTGCTGATCATCGTCTACGTCGGCGCGGCGGTGCGCGGGCGCACCTTCACCGACTACGGCCACGTCCTGGCCATGACCGTCGGCTTCCTCATCGCCGGGTCGGCGGTCTTCGCCACCCGGCGCCTGGAACGCGAGTCAGCGCCCCACGGGTTCGGCCCGGGGGCGGTCCTGCTTGACGAAGGCGACGGCGGGTTCGACCAGCCGGGCGGCGATCGGCCCGAGGATCGCCATCAGTAGCACGTAGGCCGAGGCCAGCGCGGCGAGTTCACCGTCGACCCCGCCCATGGTCACCGCCAATCCCGCGATGACGATCGAGAATTCGCCGCGCGCCACCAGCGCCGCGCCCGCACGGGCGCGGCCCATCCGCCGGATGCCCTGCCGTTTGGCCGCCCACCACCCGGTGCCCACCTTGGTCACGGTGGTGACGACGACCAGCGCGACCGCCCAGCCGAGCACCGGCGGAATGGCGCGGGGGTCGGTATTGAGACCGAAGGCCACGAAGAAGATGGCCGCGAACAGATCCCGCAGCGGCTCCAGCAGTTTCGCCGCCTGCTGCGCGGTCGATCCCGAGATGGCGATGCCGAGCAGGAACGCGCCGACCGCGGCCGAGACGTTCAGCGCCGACGCCACCCCGGCGACCAACAGCGCCGCACCCAGCAGCTTGAGCAGGAACACCTCCCGGTCCTCGCTGTCCACGACGGCCGAGACGTACCTGCCGTAGCGCAGCGCGACCACCAGCACCACGGTGATGGCCAGCATGGCGATGCCGAGCGTCTTCACCCCGGCGGCGAAGCCCAGCCCGGCCAGCATGACGGTGAGGATGGGCAGGTACACCGCCATGGCCAGGTCTTCGAAGACCAGGATGGACAGGATCACCGGCGTCTCGCGGTTGCCGAGTCGGCCGAGGTCGTTGAGGACCTTGGCCACGATTCCCGAGGACGAGATGTAGGTGACCCCGCCCATGGTGATCGCGCCTACCGTGCCCCAGCCGAGCATCAGCGCCACCAGCACGCCGGGGGTGGCGTTGGCGACGATATCGAGCAGACCGGCCAGCCAGGACCGCCGCAGCCCGGTCACCAGTTCCGCGGCCGTGTACTCCAACCCGAGCAGGAGCAGCAGCAGTACCACGCCGATTTCCCCGGCCAGATGGCCGAATTCGGCCGCGGCGTGCATCTCCACGATCCCGCCGGTGCCGAATGCGAGCCCGCCCAGCAGGTACAGCGGAATGGGCGACATGCCGAACCGTCCGGCGACCCGGCCCATCATGCCGAGCACGAACAAGATCGCGCCGAGTTCGACGAGTCCTAGCGCCGTCGGATCCACGCCGCTCAGCCGTCGGCGAGGATACGCGCGGCCGCGTCCAGCCCCTGCGGTGTGCCGACCACGACGAGCAGATCACCGGAATCGAGGACGAAGTCCGGGCCGGGCGAGGGATGCAACTGTCCGGCCCGCATGATCGCCACGATGGAGGCCTTGGTGCGGGTGCGCATCCCGGTCTCCCCCAGCATCCGCCCCCGGTACGGCGAATTGTTGTTGATGGGCAGCTGCCGGGTGGTGATGCCGGGCAGATCCCGATGGTCTTCCTTGAGGCTCTCCACCAGCTGCGGCGCGCCGAGCAGGTTGGCCAGCACCGCCGCCTCATCGGTGGTCAGCGGCACCTGGGCCAGGCAGGCATCGGGATCGTCACGCTGCGCGACGATCAGGTCGATACCTCCGTCGCGGTGCACCACCACTCCGATCCGGCGACCGCCGCGGGACTCGAAATCTTTCCGCACACCGATGCCGGGCAGCGCAGTAACGTCGACGTTCACGACGTCCAGATTAGGACAGATCCCCCCGCGGCAGCTCCACCGGCACGAAGCGACCGTCCGGACCGGGCCGGAACTCGGTGACCTCGACGACCGCCGCCACCGGCAGCGGCCCGTAGAGATGCGGAAACCGCATGGATTCCGGATCGGTCGGCACGCCCGGCTCCCAGCGCACCGGATCGGTCAGGCGGGCCGGGTCCAGCCAGAGCAGCACCAGGTCGCGGCGGCCCGCGAACAGGCGATCGGCGGGCAGGTGCACCTGCCGCGGTGCGGACAGATGGATGAAGCCGACCTCGGCCAACGAAGGGGCGCGCAGTTCCCCGGCCGCGCGCGCCGCCTCCCATTCCGCCCGCGAACAGATGTGCAGGAGCGGGCCGGTGTACTCCGATACCGCCTCGGATGCGTCGAGTGCCATGCCGCCACGCTAGCGGTGTGCACGACACGCGGTCTCTGATAGACCGGTGGCCATGAACCCGTCGCTCATCATGTGCGCCCGCGATATCGAATTCCTGCTCTACGACTGGCTGGACGTGGAGTCGTTGACGACACGGGACCGCTACGGCGACCACTCGCGCGAGACCTTCGACCAGGTGCTGCGACTGAGCCAGGATCTCGCCGCGCGCTACTTCGCGCCGCACAACCGCGACAGCGACCTGCACGAGCCCACCTTCGACGGGGAGAAGGTGCACATCATCCCCGCGGTCGGCGAGGCACTGCGGGCCTTCGCCGATGCCGGGATGATCGGCGCGGCCATGGATTACGAGGTCGGCGGCATGCAGCTGCCCTACAGCGTGTTCACCGCCTGCATGTCCTGGTTCCATGCCGCCAATGTGGGCACCACCGGATATGCGCTGCTCACCGTCGGCAATGCCAATCTGCTTGCCACGCACGGCAGCCCGGAGCAGGTCGACCGCTTCCTACGCCCCATGCTCGACGGCCGCAGCTTCGGCACCATGGCGCTGTCGGAGCCGCACGCCGGATCCAATCTCGCCGACATCACCACCCGGGCGGTCCCGCAGCAGGACGGCACCTACCGGCTGTTCGGCCGCAAGATGTGGATTTCCGGCGGGGATCACGAACTCTCGGACAATATCGTGCACCTGGTGCTGGCCCGGATCCCCGACGCACCGGCGGGCACCCGCGGCATCTCGCTGTTCATCGTGCCCAAGTACCTGCCCGCCGCCGACGGCACGCCGGGCGAACACAACGACGTGGCGCTGGCGGGCATCAACCACAAGATGGGATGGCGCGGCACGGTCAACACCGCGCCGGTCTTCGGCGACGGCCGCTACACCCCGGGTGGAGCCGCCGGTGCCGTCGGCTACCTGGTCGGCGAGCCCAATCGCGGTCTGGCGTACATGTTCTCGATGATGAACGAGGCGCGCTTGGGCGTCGGCCTGGCCGCCACCGCCCTGGGCTACACCGGATACCTGAAATCCCTGGACTACGCCCGCACGCGGCCGCAGGGCCGCCCGCAGGGGGTGCGCGACGGCGCGCAGGTGCCCATCGTGCGGCATCCGGATGTGCGGCGGATGCTGTTGGCGCAGAAGGCGTACGCGGAGGGCGCGCTCGCGCTTCAGCTGTACTGCGCCAAGCTGGTCGACGATCTGCGCACCGGTACCGACGCCGAGCGCGCCGCCGTGCTGCTGCGCATCCTCACCCCGATCGCCAAGAGCTGGCCGTCCCAGTGGTGCCTGACCGCCAACGACCTCGCCATCCAGGTGCTCGGCGGTGCCGGCTACACCCGCGACTACGACGTCGAACAGCATTACCGCGACAACCGGCTCAATCCCATTCACGAGGGGACGCACGGCATTCAGAGCCTGGACCTGCTGGGCCGGGCCGTCACCGCCGACGGGGGCAGCGCGCTCACCGCCCTGCTCGACGCCATCGCGACCACGGTGACCGCCGCGCGCGACACCGGCGATACGGAGCTCACCGCCTGCGCCGACGCCCTGGACCTGGCGGCGGGCCGGGTCGCCACCACCACCGCCACGCTGTGGCAGGACCTCGATCCGGAGACGGCGCTGGCCAACTCCGCGGCGTATCTGGAGGCGGTCGGGCATGTGGTGCTGGCCTGGCTCTGGTTGCAGCAGTCCCTGGTTGCCAGCGGCGGCGACGCCTTCGCGCTCGGCAAGCGCGCGGCGGCGCGCTACTTCTTCCGCTGGGAGCTGCCGCGTACCGGTCCGCTGTTCGACCTGCTGGTCTCGCGCGACCGGACCACGCTGGACCTGGACGAGTCCTGGTTCTGAAACGAGTCCTACTCGCGTTTGCTACCGAGTCCGTGCCGATATCCAATCGGAGTGTGAGTGTCGGTGCCCCCGGGTAGTCTCCCGATAAGACAAATGGATCGGCCTGTTCCGGAGGGTGATATCGGCGTTTCGCGAATGCGGCCGCGGGCTGTTCGCTTCTAGCGAAACCGCAGGTCGTGTTAGCGAAAACACAAAGAAACATTCTCGGGAACAAAGCCCCCGTCCCGAACGTCTGACAAAGTAGTCATAGCCACTGCTGGGAAGTAGCGGTAGCGAGCTCACGGAGAGGTCCGTGAGCCCCACACCAGGCGAACGGTGTGTGAGCACCCGGAGCCAGGACGGAGGAGTCATGCCAGGAACCCTGACTAGCACCCCACTGACCGCGGTCGACCGTTGCGACCGCTGCGGGGCAGGCGCGCGCGTGCGTGCGACCCTTCCCGGTGGTGGAGAGTTGCTCTTCTGCCAGCATCACGCCAATGAGCACATGGATCGTCTTCGTGAGCTCGAAGCCGTGATCGACACGGAGTCGGCACCGGCGCTGTAATCAGCTCCTCCGCCTCGCGGTATGTGAACGCGAGGG
>NZ_JASCXP010000295.1:0-9446 GCF_030010695.1 Nocardia sp. CC201C | reverse complement strand
CCCCCGGCCACGGTCGTCTTCGACGAGTGCCATCAGGGCGCGCCCGGACTGGTGCACGGCGGCGTGGCCTCGGCCGCACTCGACGAGGCGGCGGGCGCGATCCTGCTCGGGCACACGCTTCCGGCGGTCACGGCGCAGCTGAATATCGCTTTCTCCCGGCCGATTCCACTCGGCCGCCCGGTCGCCGTGCGGGCCGCGCTGGACCGGCGCGAGGGCCGCAAACTGCACATCGCCGCGCGGCTGGAACTCGACGGCGAGACCGCCGCCACGGCCGACGCCCTGTTCATCGTGGTCGAGCCCGAACACTTCCTGGCGCACGGTGCCCGGCCGGGTGATATTCCGGCACTGGGCATCTGACGCGCGCGGCCATCCGCCATCACCCGGCACCCGTCATCCGGTGATGCCGAGCGCACTGCCGGGGCTGAGGTATCGGGCGTGCGGCCGGGCGGAGGTTGGAGGGTGCGGGCAGGTCGGGGGCGGATGTGCAGCCGAGCCGGTGGGCGTCGGGTGCGCAGCCGAGCCGGTGGGCGACAGGTGCGCGGCGGGGCGTGGAAAACGCAGAGCCGCTGTCGCTCAGCGGAAGTCGCGGGTCTCACCGCGCAGGGGGATGCGGTGCAGGGTGACATCGACCGGTACGCCGTCGAACCCTCCCGTCAGCCGCAGTGTGCTGTCGTGCTGGCGGTAGTCGAGCGTCGAATCGTCCAGGCGCAGTCGGGATGCCGCGGCGTCGATGCTCAGCTCGGCGGTCAGCAGCTCGCCGGTGTCGCGGGTCACGGCCAGGCGCTGAGCGGCGGGGCGGGCGTCGATGGCGAGGCGTACCCAGCGCGGTCCGGCCCCCTCGTAGGTGTCCACCGCCCACACTCCGTCCAGGGGTGAGATCCGCTCGGTGTAGTCGTTGTAGCTGCGAATTCCATTGGCCCCCATGGCGGCGATGACGACGGCGGCTGCGGCTAGGTGGGTGAGGGTTCCCGCCCGCCGGCGACGCCGCCCCGCCGCGGGCGGTTCGGGCAGGGCGACCGAATCCCGGTTGCGGATCAGCACATCGAGCAGCCGCGACCACCACGGCAGCGCGACCACCAGGGCCATGGCCAGCATGAGCAGTGGGGTCAGGATGACCGGGACGCCGTAGCTGAGGTTCAGAATGCTCACCTGGACCAGTGCGACCGCCGAGACCAGGGCCCCGAGCAGGGTGGTGCGCCGGAAGATGAGCAGCAGCCCGCCCAGCACCTCCACCGCGCCCGTGATCACCGTGTACGGCGTGGAGGTCGCCATGAACTTCCACAGCATGCCCGAGGGCGAGGAATCACCGAGGGGGACCAGCATGGCGCCCGGCAGGGTGAAGGTGATGAACTGCGTCGGAACGACTTTCACCATGCCGAAGGCGATCATCGCCAGCGACAGCAGCACCCGGACCGCGGTGTACGCCCAGCCGGACGCCAGGGCGAGCCGTTCTCGGTTCATCGGTTCCCCTCCGAAATCGCGTCGTGCTCCCGCCGTGCTCCTGGCCGCGGTTGCGGCCGGTCGGCCCCACCAGGGTGGCATACCGCGCAGAGCGGGCGCGTTCGCGAAACGGGCCGGCTCATCCGGTCCTGCGTCGATCTGTGATGTAGCTGACAACTTGCTGTATAAGTAACAGGTGTGCGACAGGTGTTTTACGATTCTGGCCGTCAGTCCAGGTCGGAATTGCGTGCCTTCGGCGCGATGCGGACCCGAGTAACAGGGGGAGCGGAATCCATTGTTGCGTATACCTTCCGACGACCGACCCGATGAACCGCGCCCGCCGACACTGGGCGGCCTGCTGCGCAAACTGCGGGATGATCGCCGGGTCTCCCGGGAACGATTGGGATTTGCCGCCGGGGTCAGTGCCAGCTATATCACGCACCTGGAGAGCGGCGCTCGCGAACATCCCACCAAACAGGTCATCGAGGCGCTCAGCACCTTTCTCGACCGCGTGCACCCCCTCTCCGATGCCGAGCGTCGCCACCTGTTCGATCTGGCCGGACTCCACGACGACACGTTTCCCGACGTCGACGACCTGCGGTCCGGTATCTCCGACGATATGCGCGCCGGCCTGGCGGTGCACGGGCCCAATCCGGCGGCCTTCGTCGACACCCGGTGGAATGTGCTGGCCTGCAATTATTCCTACGCGGCGGCATTCCCGGGGCTGGTCGAGGATGTCAGTATTCTGCGCTGGTTCTTCGGCAATGCGAACTCGCGGCGGGTGATGGTGGAATGGGAGCGGGAAGCCTCGCTCACGGTGGACTGGCTACGCGGTTTGATCGGCCAATCCGGCGATACCGCCTGGGCCGGTGATCTCTTGGAGGAGCTCGGCGCGTACCCGGAATTCCGTGCCATGTGGGCGACGGGTGGGACGACCTATGGACGCGACGATCCCCGTATGCTATTGCGCGATATCGGCTCCGGTGCCGAATATTCGCTGGCGGTGCACATGTTCCGCGTGGATTACGGCCGTCATCCCGGACACATTCAGTTCTTCCTCGGCGTCCGGCGGTGAGCGGACGGCTAGGGTGGAGGGGGCTCATCCCGGAGCATTTCGAAGAGGAGAGATTCCGTGGAGATTCTGGTCAATACCGGTAGGGCTGTGGAAGGCGATCAGGGGCTGCTCGATGCGGCCCGGGAGCGGATCGCCGACGTGCTGGGTCGGTTCGGCGATCGGATCACCCGCGTGGAGGTCTATCTGAACGACGAGAACGGGGACAAGGGCGGCGCGGACGACAAGAAGTGCACGCTGGAGGCCCGTCCGGCGGGTCAGGGGCCGGTGGTGGTGACGCATAAGGCGGCAACCATCGAGCAAGCCTACGACGGCGCGGCCCGCGAGATGGTGTCGCTGCTGAGTTCCCGGTTCGGTCGGCAGCGAGATGTCAAGGGCGGGGAGAGCATTCGGCACATCCCGGCCGAGTGATGTGACTTTATGTAAGTGAAGTCAGGGGCTAGGGTCGAGGTCATGGACAACGCTTTCGCTCGTGAGATGTGGCGGGCGCTCGAACCGCTGCACGCCGTGACCTACTTCGCCGCCGAATGCATCGCCGATCGCAAAAACCTTGGGCTGCGCGGGTACTGGATGGGTTACTTCGGTTCCCGCGCAGCCCCGTTCGGCGCGGTCCGGCCCGGGGTGGTGGAGGCCACCTTCTACAACTTCCACCCGCGCATGGTGCGGCGGGCGATCCCGGACGCCTGGGACTACGCCGATCCGGAGACCATCCTGGTGGACCGGGCACGTTCGGCCGCCGCGGCGCTGACACGGGTGACGCCGGATATCGAGGAGCTGGCCGAGCGGGTGCTGCCCGGTCTGCGGGCCGCGGTGGCCGCCGCCCCGCCCGGCGGACGCGCGCTGTTCGCCGCCAATCGCGATGTGCCCGAACCGGAATCCCCGGTCGCGGCGCTGTGGCAGGCGGCGACGGCGTTGCGCGAACATCGCGGGGACGGTCATGTCGCCTGTCTGCTCGCCGAAGGCATCGACGGCTGTGCGGCGCACGTGCTGTTCTCCGCCGACACCGGGACGCCCGAGCAGCTCTGGCTCGACAATCGCGGCTGGAGCCGGGACGACTGGGAGGCCGCGGCGGCACGGCTGCGCGCTCGCGGACTGCTTGCGGGACAGGAGCTCTCCGACGCCGGTCGTGCGCTGCGCGCCCATATCGAGACTCGCACCGACGCCCTGGCCGCCGACGCCTATCGGGATCTCCCCGACGCCGAGGACATGCTGAAGCTGATCACGCCCGCGGCCCGGCTGGTATCCCGCAGCGGCGCGGTGCCGTTCCCGAATCCCATGGGCGCGCACCCGCTCTGAGCGGTCGAGGCCGCAACAGGCCCGGCCGGTCTGTCCGCCTGCGGGTCTGGTCGGTCTGTCCGGCTGTGGGTCTGGTCGATCTGTCCGCCCAGGTACCCGGCCGAACAGCCGCCGACGGTACTAGCTGAACAGCCCACCAAGTGCGCCGCCGCTCTGTCCGGCGTCCTGACCGCCGCCCGTGCCACCGATGAGGCCGCCAGGCGGCAGTTCGGACGGCTGCACGATGACGAAGCCGCGGCCGGAGAACGACAATGTCATACCCTCGCCGGTGCTGCGGCCGATGAGGCGGCCCAGGCCGAAGGAGTCGTTGCGCTTGACGCCGGTCTGGAGACTGGAGGACCACGCCACGGCGGCCTGGGGGTCGGCGTAGGTGGGCTGGTCGACCTGGAGTACGACCGGGGCGCCCTCGGTGGTGATGGCGATGCGCCCGCGTCCGGTGAAGACGCAGTTGAAGAATCCGGCATTGCTGGCGTAGCCCGCCGCGCCCTGCACCCGTTTGATGCTGTAGGACAGCGTCGGGTCGAAGGCGAGCACATTGGCCCCGTTGATGGTCAGCCCGTCGCTGCCGTCCAGGTCGATGATGTGCACGTCGGCGGCGGCATTGGCCAGGAACAGATCACCGCGCCCGGACACCTTCATGAGCGGTACGCCCTCACCGGTGAGGCGTTGTTGGATGGCGCGCCCGATACCGCCGGAGCCCAGCGCCTGGAACCGCAGCTCACCCTGGTAGGCGACCATGGATCCGGACCGCGCCAGCACTTCGCCATTGAGGCCGACCTTGATCATCTTGCTGCCCTGCTTCTGAATGCCGAGGCCGGTGGCCTCGGCGAAACCGGGGCTGAACAGATCGCTCTGCATGGGTTGTACTCCTCGGTGCGGTGCAGGCGTGGGGGACGGTTGGGCGGCCGCGGGAGCGTACCCGGGTGCGCTCGGCGGGCCGGGCGGCGGAGTGGTCGGTGGCGGTGGTGCCGGACGATGCTGCGCGGCAGCGGGATTCGGTGCGGGCGGCGGGGTATCCGGCTCGTCGTCGATATTCACCCCGAAGGCGGTGGCGATGCCGGCGAGCCCGTTGTCGTAGCCCTGTCCGACCGCGCGCACTTTCCATCCGTCACCGCGCCGGTAGATCTCCACGCACACCACGGCGGTCTCGGTGGACAGTCCGCCGACGGGGAAGGTCAAAGCCCCCGTGGACGATTGGATGGTGGCGGTCAGCGCGCCCGCACCGCCGAAGTTCGCCGGTCCGCGCCCGTCCAGGCTGGCGGTGACGACGACGGTGTCGACATCGGGCGGCAGCATGCCGGTGTGCACGTCCACCATGTCACCGCGGCCCTGCCCGTGGCGGTAGGTGACGCCCGGCCCGGCCGGTTGGTTGAAGAAGATGAAGTCGCCATCGGATCGCACCCGCCCGTCGGCCGCCAGCAGCAGGGCCGAGACGTCGACCGGCGCGTGGCAGGCCACCGTGACGGTCATGCGGTCGCCGGGTGCGGGACGGTTCTCGCCGCGAGCGAGTGTGGTCATCGCGGGCCGCCTCGAAGGTCCTGCATGGCATTCACGGTCTCCAGTCTGGCGTGACCACGCGTGCCGCGCCAGCAAGGTTGGCTCGGCGGGCGTGCCGTGGGACCGGGCCTTCTCCCGCAAGAGTAGACGTAACTGGTAATAACACCTATCATGCGGTGAGGCTCCGACGACGGTGTACGGGGCGCGACCAGACGAAGCGAGTACCTCAATGACGCGGCATGTCGACGTACTGATCATCGGCGCGGGCCTGTCCGGAATCGGCATGGCCTGCCACCTCGGCAAGGAGGGGACCGGGCGCAGCTATCTGATCCTGGAGCGCCGCACCGCCATCGGCGGCACCTGGGATCTGTTCCGCTACCCGGGCATTCGCTCCGATTCGGATATGTACACCTTCGGCTACGGATTCCGCCCGTGGATCGGCACCAAGGTACTCGCCGACGGCCCACACATCCGGCAGTACATCGAGGACACCGCCGCCGAATACGGCGTCACCGACCGCATCCGCTTCGGCCGCCGCGTGGTCGAGGCCAGCTGGGACAGTGCGGCCGAACTGTGGACGGTGCGGGCGCACGACGAGCGCACCGGTGAGACCGAGATCTACACCAGCAACTTCCTGATCGGCTGCACCGGCTACTACGACTACGACAACGGCTACCGGCCGACCTTCCCCGGTGAGGAGCGGTTCCAGGGCCCGATCGTGCATCCGCAGCACTGGCCCGAGGATCTGGACTACACCGGCAAGCGGGTGGTGGTCATCGGCAGCGGCGCGACCGCCATCACCCTCATTCCGTCCATGAGCGACACCGCCGGGCATGTGACCATGCTCCAGCGCTCGCCCACCTATATCGCCGCCCTGCCCGCCGACGATCCGGTCGCCGTGGGCATGAAGCTGGCGAAGGTGCCCGCCAAGCTCGCCTACAAGGTGGGCCGCGCCCGCAATATCGCCCTGCAGCGGGCCAGCTATCAGCTCTCGCGCACCAATCCGGCGCTCTCCCGCAAGCTCATGCTGGCGGCCGTGCGCGCCCAGGTCGGCCCCGGCATCGACATGCGCCACTTCACGCCCAGCTACGACCCGTGGGATCAGCGGCTGTGCGTGGTGCCCAACGGTGACCTGTTCCGGGTGCTGCGCAGCGGCAAGGCGTCCATCGTCACCGATCGCATCGACACCTTCACCGAAACCGGTATCCGGTTGGAGTCCGGTGACGAGATTCCCGCCGATATCGTCATCAGCGCCACCGGCCTGACCGTGCAGATGCTCGGCGGCGCGACGCTGACGGTGGACGGCGAGACCCTCGCCACCCGCGACCTGGTCGCCTACAAGGGCTCGTTGCTCGGCAATGTCCCCAACGCCATGGTGGTGCTCGGCTACACCAACGCCTCCTGGACCCTCAAGGCCGATCTCGCCGCCGAGTACTTCTGCCGCCTGCTGAACCATATGCGGGACAAGGGATTCACCAAGGTGGTCGCGGTACCGGAGGAGGGCGACAAGTCGGAGGCGTCGCTCATGGGCGGTGCGCTCACCTCCGGCTACATCCAGCGCGGCGACGGCGTCATGCCCCGGCAGGGCACCCGCGGTCCCTGGCTGGTCATCAACAACTACTTCCGCGACCGCGCGCTGCTGCGCAAGGGCGCGCTGGAGGACGGCGTGCTGCGCTTCACCCGTGGTGCCGCCCGGGACGTCGTGGCGGCCACGGCCGAATCCCGTTCCGCCTGATAGCACTTCGAGTCGACCTGATCGCACTTCGAGTCGACGGCCGCCGGGCGGGTTCCGGCGGCCGTTCGCTGTCGGTCACCGGTCGGCGGCGGCCCGGCGGGGGAGCAGGGTCAGCGCCACCGCCTGGATGGCCAGCACGGTACCCACCAGCGCCGTGATCGACACCTCGTACAGCAGGCCGGTGAGCGCGCCGCCCAGCGGCGCGGCCACTCCGCCGAGGGCGGCGTAGAGACCGTAGGCGGTGGCGCGGCGGTGCGGGGGAACCAGATCGGCGACCATGGCGCGCATGGTCGACTCCTGGATGCCGAGGGCCGCACCCCCACAGCAGCGCCCCGAGCAGCATCCACCGGATATCGGCGGCGAAGGCGAATGCCGTTGCCAGTGCGGCGAGTAGCGGCAGGGCGGTGAGCACCCGCGCGCCGACGCGGTCGTAGGTCCAGCCGACGGCCAGCGCGGTGAGGGCGTCGGCGACCATGGCGGCGGCGTACAGCACGGCGACGGCGGCCGTGGTCATGCCACCCGCGGTCACCAGGTGATACGAGAGCACGCCGAACGGTGGAATCGCGCATGGGGGTCTCCGCCTGTCGGTCTGCGCCGATCATGCCGCTGACGCGCGGGTCGTGGTAGCCGTCGCGGGCAATGGAAAAGATCTCTTGTTGATAACAAGGACTGATTCTGATACTCATGGTGGTCGTTCGGAACGCTCGGAAGGAACCGCGCCCATGCAGATCAGCGACCAGGTCGCCCTCGTCACCGGAGCCGCCTCGGGGCTCGGCCTGGCCACCGCGCGACGGGTGCTGGCCGAGGGCGGGCGCGTGGTGCTGTTCGATCTCGCGGACTCCGAGGGGGCGGCGGTGGCACGGGAACTGGGTGACGGCGCGGTCTTCGCGCCGGGGGATGTCACCGAGGAGGCCGACGTGGCGGACGCGCTGGACGCCGCCGCGACGCTGGGTCCGCTACGCATGGTGGTGAACTGCGCCGGAATCGGGCTGCCGGGCCGAATTCTCACCGGGGACAGCGTGATTCCCGTGCACGCCTTCCAGGTGGTGGTCGACGTGAATCTGGTCGGGACCTTCAATGTGCTGCGGCTCGGGGCGCAGCGGATGGCGCGCTTGGCGGCCGTCGACGGTGAACGAGGGGTCATCGTCAACACCGCCTCGGTGGCCGCGTTCGACGGGCAGATCGGCCAGGCGGCGTACGCGGCCTCCAAGGCGGCGGTGGCCGGAATGACGCTGCCGCTGGCGCGCGATCTGGGTGAGCGGCAGATTCGGGTGGTCACCGTCGCGCCGGGCATGTTCGATACGCCGCTGCTGGCCGCGCTGCCCGAGCAGGCGCGGGAATCGCTGGGGCAGCAGGTCCCGCATCCGCGGCGGCTGGGTGATCCGGACGAGTTCGCCGCGCTGGTCGCGCATATCGTGAGCAATCCCATGCTCAATGGCGAAGTGATCCGGTTGGACGGCGGCATTCGCATGGCCGCCCGCTGAGCCGGCCACCCCGCTGAGCTGGCCTCTCAGCGCCGTGCCAGCTCGCATCCAGCAAATTCTCAGTTCACTGCGGCACGGTGGGTCGCGTGCGCCTACCGAGACATCGAACCATGACAGCCCTGGCCGTGGCGGCGACCGCCGCACTGCTTCCCGTCGCGGCGGCGGGACCCGCCCTCGCGGTCGACGCATCCGCCGCGGTGTCCCCGGCGGGCACCTCGGCGGACGGGTCGCGGATCGTCTCGGTGCGCACCGTCGACGACCGGCATCTGACCCTCCAGGTGTACTCGGCCGCCATGGACAAGAACATCGAGGTCGATGTGCAGCGGCCCGCCGACACCTCGGCCGCCGCGCCGACGCTCTACCTGCTCAACGGCGCGGGCGGCGGTGAGGACAGCGCCACCTGGAACAAGCAGACCGATGTGCTGGGCTTCCTGGCGGCCAAGGACGTCAATGTGGTGCAGCCGATCGGCGGCGGGTTCAGCTACTACACCGATTGGCGCGCACCGGATCCCGCGCTGGGCGTCAACAAGTGGAAGACCTTCCTCACCGAGGAGCTGCCGCCGCTCGTCGACCGTGCGCTGAACACCACCGGGCGCAATGCCATCGCCGGACTGTCCATGGCGGGCACCTCGGTGCTGCAACTGCCCATCGCGGCGCCGGGGCTGTACGGATCGGTGGCCTCCTACAGCGGCTGCGCGCAGATCAGCGATCCCATCGGCTACAACTTCGTCAATACCGTCGTGGCGGCGGGCGGCGGCGATGCGAAGAACATGTATGGCCCGCAGGGTGATCCGATGTGGGCCGCGAACGATCCCTACGTGCACGCCGACCAACTGCGCGGGGTGAATCTGTTCATCTCCAGCGGGACCGGAATGCCCGGCCGCTACGACACGCTCGACGGACAGTTCGCGTTGCCCGGTCC
>NZ_JASCXP010000294.1:0-9447 GCF_030010695.1 Nocardia sp. CC201C | reverse complement strand
GCGAGCCTGCTGGCGCGACACGATGCCGTCTGGCGGCCGGGGACGGCCGCCGAGCGGCTGGCGCTCGCGGCGGAGATCCATATCGTCGCCGACTGCGTGGGCGATGAGGACCTGCGGATTCAGGGGTATGTGCTGCGCATCGCGGCCCTGCTGGAACTCGGTGATCCGCGCGCACACTCCGAACAGGCCGCCCTCACCGCCTACGCCGACCGCACCCGCCTGCCCCGCCCCCGCTTCATCGCCCGCTCCCGCGCGGGCGCACTGGCCACCGTCACGGGCAGCCACGCCGCCGCGGCGGCCATCGACGACGCGTACGCCCTCGGCGAGCGCAGCGGTGAGGTCGACCGCCTGCCACTGTGGCTCGAACAGCGCTGGGCACTGGCGCTGACCGCCGCCGACGAGCCCGCTATCGCCCGCCTCACCGCCCGCTACCGGCAGCTGCCCAGCGCCTACGCCGTCGCACCCCTCCTGCTCGCCGCAGCGCGCCGCCTAGCCGCCACTGGGTCCGGGGTGGGCTCGGCGTCTCCCGGGGCCGCTGCTGCGTTCGAGGCTGATTCGGCGTCTTTCCGAGCCGGTACTGTGTCCGAGGCTGACACGGCGTCTCCCTCGGATGTCCCTACGCTTGGGGCCGACGGCATGTCTCCCGAGGCCGCTGCTGCGTTCAAAGCTGACTCGGCGTGTCTCGGGGCCGGTGCTGAATCCGGGACTGACACGGCCTCTTTCGGGGTCGCCACTGCGTTCGGGGCCGACACCGCGTCTCCCGGGGCCGACACCGCGTCTCCCGGGGCCGACACCACGTCTCCCGGGGGCGACACCACGTCTGCCGGGGCCGGTGATCCGTGGTGGGGGCAGGACGAGGCGGGGCTGGTGGATGAGGTGCGGCGTGGGGTGGATGAGGTGCGGGTGCTGTTGGAGACATATCCGCGGCATTTCCACGCCGGGGCGTTGATCGCGCTGGCGGAAGCGGCGGTGGTGCTCGATGACGCGGAGTTGCGGAAGTCGGTGCGGGAGTCGCTGTCTCCCTTGCGCGAGCTATGGGCGGTGACCGCCGGGGGCGGCGCGGTGTACGGGCCGTACGCCTACTGGCTGGGGCGGCTCGACGCGGCGGCGGGCGATCGCGACAGTGCCGCGGTCGAGTTGGAGGCGGCTGCGGAGGCGGCGCGGCGCATGCGGTCGGTGCCGTGGCGGGCGGCTGCGGAGCGGGAACTGCGGAGGTTGGGCACGACGCCGACGCGGGCCGAGGTGCTGCGGGCGCACACCGCGATCGAACCGGCCACCAATGTCTTCCGGCTCGCCGACGGCGTCTGGACGCTGCGGTTCGCGGGAAAGACGGCGCATCTGCCCGATATCAAGGGGCTGCGGGATCTGCACACGCTCATCGCGAATCCGGGGCACGACATCTCGTCGATGGAACTGCTCACCGGCACCGGCACCGCCGCGGCCACCGCGTCGGCCGCCCGCGGCCTGGGTGCCGACACCGTGCTCGACGAGCGCGCCAAGGCCGAGTTCCGCCGCCGACTCGAGCGGCTCGACGACGAAATCGACCGCGCCACAGCCCGCTCCGACGACGACCGCGCCGCCGAACTGGATACCGAGCGCGCCGCCCTGTTGGACGAACTCCGCCGCGCGGCCGGACTGGGCGGTCGCACCCGCCGCCTCGGCGATGATGCCGAACGCGCCCGCAAAACCGTCTCCGCCCGCGTCCGCGACGCCCTGCGCCGCCTGGACCACGCGCATCCGGAGCTGGCCGAACATCTGCGCGCCTGCGTATCCCTCGGCCTGGTCTGCCGCTATCAGCCGCAGCGCGAGATCCGCTGGGGTACCGACCGGCCGCTGGGCACTGATCGGCCGCCGGGTATCGATTGACCACTGGGCACCAACTAGCAGCTGGGACACCGACCGGCCGCCGGGCACCGACTAGCTGGTTGATGAGCCTTCGGTCCGGTGGGATCGACGCCGGGCCGGATGATCGAATCATCCCCTCGGCACACCGGTGCCGACAGCCGCTCGGCACCGACCTGTCGCCGGGGCGCTTCCCGCTGTGTTCGGAAGCCCCGTCCGAGCGGGGTGGGCCACCCGGGCGGAGCTTCCACACTGTCGGCCCTACAAAAGGGGGCGTTCGCAATTGGCCGACAGCGCGAAACCCTATGGGGGCAAACGTCTGGACAACTATGACATTTGTGCCCGCACCGCTGACATTTCGTGCCGGACATTGTTTCGCGGTCCGTGTCGCGCGGGAATCGCCGAATCTCGCGGCGCTGGATTCGGTCTCGCGCCTTCCGGGTGAAAGCACCGAGTGGCCGCCGAACGGCCCGGACCGAAGGAGCGAATCATGGAGCGCATCGCCACCGACCTGTGGGTCACCGAAACCCAGAACCCGGCACCGGGCCTGACCACCCGCGCCTACCTGTGGACCCGCCCGGAGGGCAACGTGCTGTTCTACAACACCAGCATCGAGAGCGAGTTCGATCGCATGGCCGAACTCGGCGGGGTCGCCGACCAGTACCTCAGCCACCAGGACGAGATCACCTCCACCCTGGCCACGCTGAAGGAGCGGTTCGGTACCCGACTGCACCTGCACGAGTCGGAGGCGGACCTGGTCACCGCCACCACCGTGGACGATCCGTTCACGACGCGGCACACCGCGTTCGACGGTTTGGAGGTCATCCCCACTCCCGGCCACACCGTGGGCAGCACCAACTACCTGGCCACCATCGCAGGTAAGCGCTACCTGTTCACCGGCGACACCATCATCCGAGGCGAGGACGGCCGCTGGTGGGCCGGTTACCTGGAGGGCTTCAGCGATAAGGACACGCTGGTCGCGAGCCTGGATGTGCTGGCCGAGCTGACTCCGGACGCGGTGGTCTCCAGCGCCTTCCTGGGCGAATCCGGGGTGACCGAACTCGGGGAGCGGCCGTGGGCGGAGTTGGTCGGCGAGGCGCGCGAAGGGTTGCTGGCGGGCCGCTCGCTTGTCTGACCAGGGCGTGTTCACATCGGGCGCCATGTCGGTGGGTGCCGGTAGGCTGCGTTTGTGCCCGAATTACCGGAAATCGTGGCGCTGGAGCAATTCCTCGCCGAGCATGCGGTGGGCGCGGTCGTGGGTCGGGTCGATATTGCGGCGCTGAGTGTGCTCAAAACCTTCGATCCGCCGGTGACCGCGCTGTCCGGGCGCGATGTGACGGGGGTGGGGCACTGGGGCAAACACCTCGGCATCGACTGCGACGGGCTGTGGCTGATCACGCACCTGTCGCGGGCGGGCTGGCTGCGCTGGCTCGACGAACCCGGCGCCGCCCCACCCAAACCGGGGAAGGGGCCGCTCGCCCTGCGCGTGCACCTGTTCACCCCGGAGGGCGCGACCCCGGCCTTCGACCTCACCGAGGCGGGCACCAAGAAACGGCTCGCGGTCTGGCTCACCACCGATCCGCTGGCGGTGCCCAGCATCGCCCGCCTCGGCCCGGACGCCTTGGCGGTGAGCGAACCCGAATTCGCCGAACTGCTGCACGGCACCTCGCAGCGGGTGAAGAACGCGCTCACCGATCAGACCATCATCGCCGGTATCGGCAATGCGTATTCCGACGAGATCCTGCACACCGCGCGGCTGTCGCCGTTCGCGAATGCCGGAACTCTCGACGCGGAGCAGCTGTCCCGGCTGTATTCGGCCATGCGCGCCGAACTCCGCGATGCCGTCGAGCGTTCCGTGGGGCAGGACGCCGCGCGGCTCAAAGGCGAGAAGCGTTCCGGTATGCAGGTGCACGGCCGCACCGGTATGCCGTGCCCGGTCTGCGGCGACACCGTCCGCGAGGTGGCCTTCGCGGACAAGTCCTTCCAGTATTGCCCCACCTGCCAGACCGGCGGCAAGATCCTCGCCGACCGCCGCATGTCGCGCCTGCTGAAGTAGGGCGGCGACCCTGCGGGCCACGGCGGCCGGTAATCGCCATCGCAATCGGCGCGGCCGTGCGCGACCGCGCGTGGGCTGGGTGCCCACGGCCCGGCGGTCTCGCCGCGCTCGGGTCGGTTCAAATCAGTGTCGGTACCGTAATTCCCTGCCAGGCGAGGCGTTTGGCGCGGTCGGGATCGTCCTCCAGTCGCGGCGGATAGTCGATGATCATGGTCGTGCGCCGGTCCTCGGTGTACTGGGGCCAGGACGGCAGGGGTGCGCCGTCACGGGCGAAGGACAGCCAGTTGTCCTGGAACTGCCTGGTCACCGAGCGCATGCCACGCTGACCGCCCGCCACCGTGAGCGCGCGTCCGAACGGGGTGTCGCTGGCCCCGAACACCGGGATCAGGTCGAAGGCGTGGGTGGCTCCGAATCCGGCGAGATGCAGTGCGCGCGGGGCGAAATCGAAGCGGTAGCCGTAGGTGGGCGCGTACCGGCTGTGTCCCTCCATGGCCGTCACCGTGGACCGCCACAGCACGAAATCCCCACCCATGCGCACCGCGACCTTCGGGTCCGGGAAGCCCGGGTAGGCGGCGACAACCTGGGCCGCGGCCTCGGCGCTGGAATGCGCGAGCACCTTGCGAATGCGTTCCGGCGTGGTCGGCAGCGTATCGGACAGCCGCGCGAACAGCGTCCCCTCATCGCGATTGCTGCCGATGATGAGCGGCAGCCGGTGCGCGCTGCCCTCGGTGAGCGCGTCCAGCGGGGAGCGCGGCAGGAAGTCGCCGTCCACCATGGGCACGGCCGGGAACAGTCCCGGCTGCTCCCGCAGCACCGTGGCGACGGCCCGGTCCACCGCACGGCGAATGTCATTGGCACCGGCCGAGATCAGCGCACGCGATGCCTCCTCCGGGCCGGCCCCGAGACCCTCCACGCAGCGGCGGGCGAAGAGTTTGGCGTCGTCCGGGCTGGCCGCCCACGCCGCGGGCGGGCTCTGCGAGATACCCCGGTGGAACAGACCCTCCGCCGCCGGAGTCGCGAACAGGCTCAACACGGCGTGCGCCCCGGCGGATTCGCCGAAGATCGTGACATTGTCCGGATCGCCGCCGAAGGCCGCGATATTGCGCCGCACCCACTCCAGCGCCGCCACCTGGTCGCGCAGCCCCAGATTCGACTCGAATCGCCGCTCGGGCGTGGAATATTCGCTGAAGTCCACATAGCCGAACCCACCCAGCCGATAGTTCAGCGACACCACGATCACATCACCGCGCACGGCCAGCCGCGCCCCGGAATACAGTCCCAGCGCCGAGGTGCCGATCATGTACCCGCCGCCGTGGATGAACACCATGACCGGGCGCGGCGTGGCCGAGTGCCCAACGGGCGCGGTGATATTGAGCGTCAGGCAGTCCTCACCGGTCGGCTGCTGCTGCCGCGGCCCGATGCGAGCGCCGCTGCGATGCTGCATCGCGGCGAGGCCGAATTCCCGGGCGTCGCGCACCCCGGCCCAGGGCCGCACCGGCTGCGGGGCCCGGAATCGCAGCTCTCCCACGGGCGGCGCCGCATAGGGGACGGACCGCCAGCGCGCCACGCGGCGGCCCCGGGAACCGCGGACGACGCCGTCGGCAGTAGTGATATCGATCGTTGCCACCATTGGAAAACGGTATAGGCGCGACCCACCCGCCCGCTAGACCCTACTGACTTGTTGCCAATACGTCGCCGGGCCGAACCGATCACAGCCAGCTGCCGAACTTCCGGATGTACAGCGTCTTCGCCAGCTGCGCCACCAGGCAGTAACTCAGCAGCGTCAGCACCAGCCAGGGGAAATACGCCAGCGGCAGGGCCTGCATCCGGAGGACGTCCGCCAGCGGCGAGAAGGGCAGCCAGATGCCGACGGCCATGATCGTGCCCGTGGTCAGCAGCACCGGCAGGGCCGCCCGCGACTGGAGGAACGGGATCTTCCGGGTGCGGATCATATGCACGATGAGGGTCTGGGAGAGCAACCCCTCGATGAACCAGCCGGATTGGAACAGCGTCTGGTGTTCGGGACTGTTGGCCTGGAACACGAACCACATCAGCGCGAAGGTGCTCATATCGAAGATCGAGCTGGTCGGGCCGATGCACAGCATGAACCGGCCGAGATCCCGGGCGTTCCACCGCTGCGGCTTGCGCAGATACTCCTCGTCCATGCGGTCCCACGGAATGCTGAGTTGCGAGATGTCGTAGAGCAGGTTCTGCACCAGCAGGTGCACCGCCAGCATGGGCTGGAAGGGCAGGAACGCCGAGGCCACCAGCACCGAGAACACATTGCCGAAATTCGACGACGCGGTCATCTTGATGTATTTCATGGTGTTTCCGAAGGTGCGGCGACCCTCGATGACGCCGCGTTCGAGGACCATGAGGTCCTTCTCCAGCAGGATGATGTCCGCGGACTCCCTGGCGATGTCGACCGCGGTGTCCACCGAGATGCCGACATCGGCCTCGCGCAGCGCCGCCGCGTCGTTGATGCCGTCGCCGAGGAAGCCGACGGTGTGGCCGCGCGCGTGCAGGGTCCGCACGATGCGCGCCTTCTGTGCCGGGTCGATCTTGGCGAACAGCGTGGTGCGCTCCACCAATTCGGGCAGGTCGGCGTCGTCGGTCAGCTCCAGCCGGGTGCCGGTGACCGGTTCGCCCACCTCGAGGCCGACGTCCGCGCACACCCGCGCCGCCACCAGTTCGCTGTCGCCGGTGATCACCTTCACCTCGACGCCGTTGTCCGCCAGGGCTTTCAGCGCCGCGGCCGCGTCCTGTTTGGGCGGATCGAGGAAGGCGAGGAAGCCGACCAGCGTCAATTCGGTCTCATCGGTCGCCGTGTAGCGGTCGCGGATCGGCACCGCCCGGGTGGCGACGGCCACCACCCGCAGCCCTTCGCGATTGGTGCGCTCGGCCACGTCGATCACGCGCTCGCGCAGCTCGGGGGACATGGCGGTCTCGCGGTCGCCGTCGCGCGCGAACCGGCACAGCGCGACGACCTCCTCCACCGCGCCCTTGCAGACGAGCTGGTTCTCCGCGACGCCGCCCAATCGGTCGCTGACCACCACCGACATCCGGCGGCGCACGAAATCGAAGGGGATCTCGTCCGCGAGCCGGTAGCGGCTGTCGACCACGGCCTCCTCGGCCTCGTCCATCCGGTCGATGACGGCGCGGTCCAGCAGATTACGCAATCCGGTCTGGAAGTGGCTGTTCAGATACGCCAGCCGCAGCACCTCGTCGCTCGGCCGCCCGTGCACGTCCAGGTATCGGTCCAGTACGACCCGGTCCTCGGTGAGGGTGCCGGTCTTGTCGGTGCACAGCACATCCATGCCACCCAGATTCTGAATCGCGCTCAGCCGCTTGACCACGACCTTGCGCTTGCTCATGGCGACCGCGCCCTTGGCGAGATTGGCGGTCACCACCACCGGCAGCATCTCCGGTGTGAGGCCCACCGCCACAGCCACCGCGAACAGGAACGCCGAGGTCCAATCGCCCTGATTCCAGCCGTTGACGACGAACACCACGGGCACCATGACCAGCATGAACCGGATGAGCAGATAGGCGACCCGCTTCACCCCGGTGTCGAACGCGGTCTCCGGATGCGCGCCGACCATGATGTCGGCCATGGAGCCGAACCAGGTGTCCGAACCGGTCGCGACCACCACCCCGGTACCGGTGCCGGAGGTGACGGAGGTGCCCATCAGCACCAGGTTGTCGGCATCGGCGGGGTCGGGGCGGGTGCGCCGCTGGGTGTCGCCGGTGGTGGTGTCGGCCTTCTCCACCGGCAGCGATTCACCGGTGAGGGCAGCCTGGGCGACCATGAGGTCCTTGGCGGCGATGAGCCGCATATCGGCGGGCACCAGGTCACCGGCGGCCAGGTGCACGATATCGCCGGGCACCACCTCGGCCATGGGGATCTCCCGGGCTCGGCCGCGCGGCGCGCCCGCATCGCGCCGCACCACCGCCGCGGTGGTGGTGACCAGCCGGGCCAGTGCTTCGGCGGCCCGGTTGGAACGGAACTCCTGCCAGAACCGGATCAGCGTACTGATCGTGATCATGATGCCGATGGTGATGACGCCCTCGGCATCGCCGGTCAGGTAGAGCACGACGGCAAGGCCCGCCAGCACCAGGATGAACGGATTCCCGAACGCCCGCACCAGCTGCACCAGCCAGTGCGGAACGTATTCGTGGGCGATCTTGTTCGGGCCGTACTGCGCCAGCCGCTGATCGGCGTCGGCGTGGTCGAGGCCCGCGCGCACCGAATCCAGGTCGTGCAGCACCTGTTTCGCCGGTCGGGCACTGATGCCCACCAGCTTCGCGCCGACCGCGCGGGTACGGTCCTCCAGCTCGGCGGCCCGGCGTTCCCGGCGCGACGGACGATGGGTGGGTGGTTCCGGCTGCTGGAGGGACAGCGGAGTGGACATGGTCATGAGGTACTCCTCGCGCGGTAGCCGCATCGGGACTGTGGGGTGTCGGTGCGTGGCCGCCTACCGCTTCGGGTGGCAGCCCAGCGAGGCACTGACCACTGCCGGTGGCGTGTAGCCCGCCAGCAGGTTGGCCCGCTCCTGCGGGGTGAGATTCCGGCGTGCCCACAGGCGGTGCGCGCCACGGCGGCAGCCGCCGAGCAGGGCGGTGGTCAGCGTGGCTGGGGTACGACGTGCGATGAAGGTCATGGCGAACTCCTCGGTGACAGGGCCGCGATTCATCGCTTCGAACTCTTTTCAACCGAATTCGGGCACGCTGGATGGGCAATTGTCGAGGACATGACAATTGCCTGAGAATGCGCTGAATTCGCCGAACTGTCAGTTCGAAGGAATGCCGCGACCGGGCGAGACAATGCAGAGTGATCGAGACGGATACGGACTTCCACCGGGTGTCATCCTGCGGATCTCACCTCCTTGCGGCCGAGGCGTGCGGGGACGCCGAATCGAAAGCACAGCAGGGAGCGGGCCAGGGACGTTTCCCTGGTGAGCACCCCTCTCGTCAAAGTTTCGGCACTACGCGACGTGTCTCGGCATCGAGCCGGGAAGCCACTTCGGGTACATCCCTTAATCCGGGAAGACCTGTCCTAACCTTGGGCGTCTCTCGACGTCGTCAGATCAGTGGCCTGTGTTCGCGTAGGAGCCTCACCTATCGAGGTGCATGAACGTCGACAATGGTGTCGCACGAATTCGGATAAGTCAAATCCCAAAAAAATCGGCCCCCGATCGGGGGCCGAAAAACCTACTGGAGATAGCCTTCCACCTGCTGGGCGGAATTCGGCTGGGCCGAATCGGGATCGCGCCCCTGGTCGAGCCGGGCCCGGCGCTGCCGCAGCAGATCCCAGCACTGGTCCAGCTGCACCTCGAGCTCGGCCAGTTGGGCGCGCTCGCTCTCCGGGTCCAGCTCACCGCCGGTGGTCTTGGACCGCAGCTCGTGCTCGCGATCCACCAGTGTCTTGATACGCGCGAGAATGTCCTGATCGGTCATGAAGCCTCCACTCCGCGACGGTTGCGGCGCGA
Organism: Nocardia sp. CC201C; assembly: GCF_030010695.1. Lineage (NCBI taxonomy): Bacteria > Bacillati > Actinomycetota > Actinomycetes > Mycobacteriales > Nocardiaceae > Nocardia > Nocardia sp. CC201C. Next base: position 60 of record NZ_JASCXP010000294.1, on the reverse strand, counting down.
CCCGGGCCGGGTCACGCGTCCATGCTACGGCGCGGCCAGGCACTCCCCGGCGGTCCGCAG
>NZ_JASCXP010000293.1:0-9513 GCF_030010695.1 Nocardia sp. CC201C | reverse complement strand
GTGTGTAGTGTGCGCACCCAGACGTTCGGTGGCCCACCCGGTCGGGTCGTCGGCGTCCTCGGCGACCTGGGCATGATGCCGATCGCACACCAGGGTCAGGTTGTCGATATCGGTGCCACCCCCGTGTGCCCACGGGATCAGATGGTGCACCGCGCACATCGTCGCGGGCGCGTCACAACCAGGGAAGGTACAGCCACGGTCGCGGGCCACACACGCCAACCGCTGCCAGCGCGACGCGAGGCGTTGTCCGCGCCCGAGGTAGAGGGGGACGCCGTCGCGGCCGAAGAGCAACAGCCACGGGTAGCGGCCTTCGGCCAGCCGCAACGCGGCCGGGATCGACATCGTCGTGCCCGCCGCGGTGACCGCGTGCCCGGTGCCGCGTTCGAGGTCCTCGAGGCGCATGGTGAGCACGACCGAGACGGGCATGCCGCGGTGACTGCCGAGGGTTTTCGATCCGCCGGTGGCGGTCAGGAACGCCGCCACAGCATCATGGTTGCGTTGGGCGATGGTGCGGGTGTCGCGTTCGGCGGCGGCTTCGAGGGTCTTGGGGTCGATCGCGCGGGCACCGAGGGTGGGGCTGTCGGGGTCGGCGGAGTTGCACATGCCCGGTCGCGCGCCCTTGGCCAGCACCGCGTCCAGCAGCGCCCGCAACTGGGGGGTGAGCAGCCCGCTGATCTCGGTCATGCCGTCGATGCGTTGACGTCCCACCGTGATCCTCCGGACGCGGTCGCGGTCACGGTCGTCGGTCAGGGTGCCGTCGGGGTCGAGGTGGGCCAGGATCGATTCCCCGACCGTGACCACTGCTTCGGGGGTCATCGTGCAGGCGTGTTCGGCCAGCAGTCGTTCGGCCTCTACCCGCAATTCGGTCGGTACGGCGGCGGGGATGCGGTCCATCACCGCCATGATGCGCCGCGCGTGTTCGATCGACAACCGCCCGGCGGTTTGGTGGGCGGCGGTGCGCGGGTATTCCGGTTCCCGGTCTTCTCCGTGCACGAAATGGAACACGCCGAGTTTCTGTGCTGCGCGGCGTCGTGCTCCGGCCTCGGCCATCGAGATCCGCAGGGTTTCGCTCAAATACTTGGCCAGGCTCTTGCATCCGGCGCGTTCGGGCAGGTGCCGGTCGCTGGTCTCGATGACCAGGCGATGCGACACCGCGCCCAGTCGGGCGCGGACGGCTTCGACGCGTCGCATCAGTTCCACGAAGTCGGTGTCGGTGTAGCGGGTCAGGTCTTCGTCGAGCAGGGCGGTGGTCGCGGTTGTCAATTCCTCCACGACCGCGAATACCTCACCCGCCCGGCTCGTATTCATGCCGTAATTCTATCGGGAAAGGAATTGTGCCAGAAGGAGAAACATTGTTCACGCACCCCTTCTCGCAAGCCGATGCGCGTATCTCGTTCCCGGGTGTGCTCACGGCAAATTTCGTTCCGCCCGCCGACCTATTCGGGCATTGGTGACTTCCGGGGCATTCGGGATATGGGTGTGGAATCCCCGATGGATGCCGCGAACAGAAACCGGCGCGAGCTCCGCGGAACTCGCGCCGGTTGCCCTGTCCCAGAACCTACTTCAGTTTGTCGCTGGACAGTCCCAGCACCCGGCGGGCCACGATGAGCTGCTGGATCTGCTGGGTGCCTTCGAAGATGTCGAGGATCTTCGAGTCGCGGCCCCACTTCTCGAGCAGGGTGCGCTGGCTGTAGCCGAGGGGGCCTGCGAGTTCGACGGCCTTGAGGGTGACGTCGGTGCCCATGCGGCCGGCCTTGGCCTTGGACATGGAGGCCTCGAGGGAGTTCGGCTTCTTGTTGTCGGCCATCCAGGCCGCGCGTAGGGAGAGCAGGTAGGCCGCTTCCCAATCGGCTTCCAGGCGGAGGTATTCCGCGGCGGCGGCGTGCTGGTTGTTCGGCGGGGTGTCGTAGGAGATCTCGACGCCCGCGTCGGTGAGGATCTTGCGCAGTTCCTCGAGAGCGGCGCGGCCCACGCCGACGGCCATACCGGCCACCAGCGGGCGGGTGTTGTCGAACGTCTGCATGACGCCCGCGAAACCCTTCTCCACATTGACTTCCGGCGAACCGAGGATGTTGTCCTTCGGAATCCGGCAGTCCTCGAAGCGGATTTCGGCGGTGTCGGACGCCTTGATGCCGAGCTTGTGCTCGAGGCGGGACACGGTGAGGCCCTTGGCATCCCGGGGCACCACGAAGGACTTGATGGCGGCGCGACCCTTGGACTTGTCCACGGTCGCCCACACCACGATGTGGGTGGCACGCGAACCGGCGGTCACGAAGATCTTGGTGCCGTTGAGCACCCACTCGTCACCGTCGAGCACCGCGGTGGTGGACACCGCGGCCGAGTCGGAACCGAAGGACGGCTCGGTGATCGCCATGGCGGCCCACACCTTGCCGAAGCGCTGCAACTGCTCATCGGTGGCGACCGCGGCGATGGCCGCATTGCCCAGGCCCTGGTAGGGGATGGAGAGCATGAGGCCGACATCGCCCCACGAGGTCTCCAGGGCGTTCATGAGCGCGGACATATTGCCGCCGTTGCTGTTGCCCAGCAGTTCGGTGGCGTGCCCGTCGCCCTCGCCCTCCTGGGCCTTGCGGCCGCCGGTGGCGCCGGAGACGTCCTGTGCGCCGGAGTCGGACAGGCCCTCCACCATGGCGGCCATGGTGTCCAGCTCGACCGGGTACTCGTGCTCGGCGAGGTCGTACTTGCGCGAGGTGGGGCGGAAGATCTCCGCGGCCACCTGATGGGCCTGGTTGGCGCTGGCCCGCAGCTTCTTGGGGAGTTCGAGATTGATCATTGGTGGTCTCCGTGTGAGAAGTCGGGGCTAGACGAGGACGACGCCTTCGGCGACGCCGATGCCGCGCAGATCGCGGTACCAGCGCTCGACCGGGTGCTCCTTGGTGAAGCCGTGGCCGCCGAGCAGCTGCACGCCGTCCAGGCCGATCTGCATGCCCTTGTCGGAGGCCAGTTTCTTGGCCAGCGCCGCCTCGCGGGCGAACGACAGCGCCTGCTCGGCGCGCGACGCGCCGCGCAGCGTCACCAGGCGCATACCGTCCAGCTCGATCGCCATATTGGCGACCATGAACGCCACCGCCTGCCGGTGCGCGATCGGCTCACCGAACGCCTCGCGCTCCTTCACGTACGGGATCACGTAATCCAGCACGGCCTGACCGGTGCCGACCGCCAGCGACGACCAGCCCAGCCGGGCCAGCCGCACCGCGTCCGCGTAATCCTCGGCGCGCTGCACGGCGTCGGCATCGCCCAGGACGGCGTTGGCAGGGACCGCGACATTGTTCAGCAGCAGGCGACCCAGGCCCGCGGCGCGCAGACCCATGGCCGGATCCGCCTCGATCACCACACCGTCGGTGTCGGATTCGACGATGAAGAAGGCGGGGCGGCCGTCGAGTTCGGCGGCGACGATGAACAGCTCGGCGTCACCGGCGGCCGGGACCAGGCTCTTCACACCGTTGAGGCGGTAGCCGCTGGGGGAGCGGGTCGCCTTGGTACGCAGCGCGAAGGGGTCGAACAGCGGCTGCGGCTCACTGATCACGACCGATGCCTGCGGCACGTTCTCGCCGGTGAAAGCGCCGAGGTAGGTGCGCTGCTGGGCGTCGGTACCCCACTGCGACAGCGCCACCGCCACGCCGCTGGGGGCCAGGATGGGCAGCGCGAGTCCCATATCGCCGTGCGCGAGCGCCTCGGCTACCAGCGCGTTGGTGACCGCGCCGCGCTCGGAGGCCGCGCCGTCCAGCTCCTCGGGAACATTGATCAGGGTGATGCCGAGTTCCGCGGCCCGCTCGAGCAGGTCACGCGGGGCCTTGGCGGCGTTGTCGGCGTCGTAGGCGGCCGGGCGCAGGATCTCCTCGGCGAACTCCTTCACCGTCTCGACGATCATCTGCTGTTCGTCGGTCGGGGTCAGGTCGAAGTAGTCCTTGCCCCGGGACTCGTTGGCGGGCAGCCGCTTCGGAGCGCCGCCGCCGGACACCTTCTCGAACGCCCGGGTGGCCGCGCCGAGGGTGCGGAAGCCGGTCTTGGTGCCTTCGTAGGTGAGCCGCTCGATCGGCTTGCGCAGCTTGTACTTCTCGGCGAGTTCCGATCCCGTGATCGTCGTCATGACCCGCATGGCCGCGCCCATCCAGTCGCGCTTGACCGGGTTGAGTCCGACAGCGGAGGTGTCCCGCTTCGTTGCGGTGTCTCGAGTACTCATAATCACCAAATTTCTCGGGTGTGTGTGGGGTGATCCTGCCCAGCAATCTTACTCCTGAGTAAGACTATCTTACTTCAGAGTAAGAAAGCCGTCGAGAGTTGTCGAATCGCCTGGTCGGTGGCGGAGTGTCGAGATCGCGGCAACTAGTGAAACAAATTCGCTTCAGAAAGAGGCGGGCTGGGCTACCGTGGGGGCGCATCATCCGCCCCCGCAAGGAGGTCGCACCCATGAAGAGACTCGTGGCCACGGCCGGTGCCGTCGCCGCCCTGACCCTCGCCGTCGTACCCGCCGCATCCGCCACCATCTCGCTGGAGCCGTACCAGCCGACCCGGCCCCCGGCCACGGCGGGCCCCATCGGCACCGAATTCGGCAGCAGCGGCAGCGCCAGCGAGGTGGGCTCCAACTCCGCGCTGCCCACGCCCGGTGGCGGCGACACCGACGTGGACGTCGGCATCGACACCAACTCCGCCGGATTCGACCTGATTCCGGACTGACCCGCGCGTACCGGCGACGGCACCCGCAGCTGGCGCGCCGGTACCCGCGCCGTATCGGACCCGGTGTGGGACGGTAACCATATGTACTGGGTAGCGGGGGTATTCGCGGCCGTCCTCGGAGTGTTCGCCGATCGGTACGGCTACCACCGTGACGAAATGTACTTCCTCGCGGCGGGGCGGCGACTCGACTGGGGATACGCCGACCAACCGCCGCTGACACCGCTGATCGCCCGCGGCGTCTCGGCCGTCGACGCGGATTCGCTGGTGCTGCTTCGGCTTCCGGCCATCGCGGCGGCCACCGTTGTGGTGATCTGTGCCGGACTCGCGGCACGCGAACTCGGTGGCGGGAAGGCCGCGCAAACCGTGGCATCGGCCTCGGTGGCGGCCGCGGCGCTGGTCATGGCGGCCGGGCATCTGTTCGGCACGACGATCATCGACCTCGCGGTGTGGTCGGGCGTGGTTGTCCTCCTCTTGCGATTGCTGCGGTCGGAAGCCGACCCGCGGCTGTGGCTCGCGGTGGGGGCACTCGCGGGGGTCGGCCTGCTGAACAAGGCGCTCATCGCGGTTCCACTGGTCGTCACGGCGGTGTGCTTCGCCGCGATCGGGCCGCGAAAGATATTCGCCACCAGGTACTTTCCCCTCGCCGTCCTGATCGCCGTCCTGCTCGTATCGCCCTACCTGCTCTGGCAGGCGCGGCACGGGTGGCCGCAATGGGAAGTCAGCAGGTCACTGGCGGGCGGATCATCGGGCACCTCGGATACGCCGCTCACCTTCGTACTCCTGCAACTCGGATTGATCGGCCCGCTGCTGGTGCCGCTGTGGGCATTCGGACTGTGGTGGCTGTGGCGGTCGCCCTATCGCGCTTTCGTGCTCACCTACGGTGCGCTCTTCGCGCTCTACGCGATCGTCGGTGGGAAGGCGTACTACCTGGGTGGCATGTATCCGCTGCTGCTCGCCGCCGGAGCGGTGGGCCTCGAGCGGTGGTACACGGCGCGTCGGGTGCGCGCGGTCGGCATCGGTGCCGTGGTGGGGGTCGGCGCGGTGGGCTCGGCGCTGCTGTTCCTTCCGGTGCTGCCGGTGTCCGCGATACCGGAATCTCCGGTGCCGGAGGTGAATTACGACGCGGGGGAGACCATCGGCTGGCCGGAGTTCGTGCGGCAGATCGCCGAGATCCGATCCGAGGTCGCACCCGACGCCGAACTGCTCACGTCCAACTACGGGGAGGCCGCCGCCCTCGAACGTTTCGGAGCCGCGTACGGCCTGCCGACGCCGCACAGCGGGCACAACGCCTACTGGTGGTGGGGTCCGCCCGCCGACGGCCGATGGGTGTTCACGGTGGGTATTCAGCGAGTGGAGGTCGAAAGACTGTGTCACGAACCGGAATCGATGGGTCGGATCGACAACGGATTCGGTGTCGACAACGACGAACAGGGTGCCGAGCTGTTCCTGTGTCGCGATCCGCGCAGGTTGTGGGGCGATATATGGTCTATGATGCGTCATCTCGGATGATGTTCCAACGCAACATGATTGCGCTGGAAGAACTTCAAACCTCCTTGTATTCAAAGTGATTCGCTGCGTTGCGAGATCTGTATAACAAGGAGTTCTATTCGGTTATTTCGATCTCATAGCGTCAACTGTCAAGGGTCACTACGTTTTTCACCGAGGCGAAAGGAGGAAGTCATGTTGTCAGGACTCGTCTCTGTAGTCGTTGGTCTGCTCGGTGGTCTCGTCGGGGTGCTGATCGGCCCCATGGATGGTGGCGGCACCGGATCCGCCTAGCGCCCTCCGGACAGCAGAACGCCCCCGCGACGGAGCGGGGGCGTTCTTGTCGTTCCGGTGCGAACTCAGCTGGCCAGCGCGGCCAGCACCACGTCGTGCAGCAGCCCGTTGGTGGCCACCGCGCTGCCGCCGTGCGGGCCGGGCGTGCCGTCCAAGGCGGTGAAGCGCCCGCCCGCCTCCCGGACGAGAATGTCCAGCGCGGCCATATCCCACAGGGACAATTCGGGTTCGGTGGCGATATCCACCGCACCCTCCGCCAACAGTGCGTAGCCGAAGAAGTCACCGTAGCCGCGCACCCGCCACACCTCGTCGGTGAGCGTGATGAGCTGATCCCGGCGGCCGATATCGCGCCAGCCCGACAGACTGGAGATCGCCAGACTGGCCGCACCCAGCTGCGGCACCGCCGATACCGAGATCGCCTTCGGCTCACCGGACTCGAAACTGCTCCACGCCCCCGCCTCGCGCGCAGCCCACCAGCGCCGCGCCAGCGCCGGAGCGCTCACCACGCCCACAACGGGCACGCCGTCCTCGAGCAGCGCGATGAGCGTCGCCCACACCGGCACCCCGCGCACGAAGTTCTTGGTCCCGTCGATCGGATCGACCACCCACTGCCGCCCCCCGAACTCGGCCTCCCCACCGAACTCCTCACCCAGCACCGCATCCGCCGGCCGCTCCGCCGCCAGTATCGCCCGGATCTCCCGCTCCACCGCGAGATCCGCATCCGACACCGGCGTCAGATCCGGCTTCGAGTCGATCTTCAAATCGAGCGCACCGAACCGATCACGGGTAATCCCATCGGCCGCGTCGGCCAGCCGCAGGGCGAGTTCGAGGTCACTGGAATACGAGGTCACGCCCCAAACCGTAACCTGTCACCCGCTACCGGACATGTCGGCGCCCGGCGTTCCCGGAGTGCGCGGTGTCAGGTCACCGAAGACGACATGATGTTTTGCTTCGCATCGGTCTCGATGCCCTGATCACCCGCTGCAAGGTCGACGACTGACGCGGCGTCTCCGAGTACTCGCCGGGCGCGGGCCTGCCTCCGATCACACCCTCACCGGCTCCGGGCGCGCGGCGGCCAGGGCGGCCGACCACCAGTGGAGTTCGTCGAGCATGGCGCTGGCGGCTTCCCCGGGACCGGTGGGGTCGAGCAGGTTTCCCTCGGCATCGAACAGGAGGTAGAAGCGGGGGAAGGAGACGTAGCCGCGGACGGTGTGGGCGTGGAGTTCGTTGAAGACCTGGCGCAGGTGCTCGATGGCCAGGATGCCGCCGCTGTTGCCGCTGTAGCCGACGAAGGCGATGGCCTTGCGGTTCCACTGGGTGAAATGCCAGTCGATGGCGGCCTTGAGGGAGCTCGGGTAGCTGCGGTTGAACTCCGGGGTCACGATGATGAACGCGTCGGCCGCGCCCAGGCGTTCGGTCAGGTCGACCATCCCCGCCGGGCGGGGTGGGTTGGGGTCCATGAGCGGGGAGACCGCGGGCAGGGCGTGCGGCAGCTCCATCTCCGCCAGGTCGATCAGATCCACCTCGAAGCCGCCGTGAGCGCGGGCGTACTCGGTGATCCAGTCGGCGACCACCGGGCCGAAGCGGCCCTCGCGAACACTGGCGATGATCACCGCGAGGCGCAGGGTGTCGGACATGGGAACTCCTTCATGAGTGGAGCGGCGCGGATTGCCGCGATCGCGGCAAGCGTCCGCATACGGGTGTTGGTGGCGACCCACGGTCGATGCGTCTCCGCCGTCAGGACCGCGCTGTCGGCTCGGTCGCCGAATTCGACTCTGCCGTCGCGGTGCTGTGGCCGGGAGGCCGCGCCGAGAGTGGTAGTGGCAGGGCCACTCTCCGGGGCACGGACGCTGTTACGTTCGAGCCGTGAGTGATAACGAGATGGGGCTCTTCCTGCGTAGTCGGCGCGAGGCGGTCACGCCCGCGGCCGTGGGGTTGCCCGCCGGGCCGCGGCGACGCACGCCCGGCCTGCGCCGCTCGGAACTCGCCACCCTTGCCGGGGTGAGCGTCGAATACCTCACCCGGCTGGAGCAGGGCCGCGACCGGCATCCCTCGGCGGAGGTGCTGTCCGCGCTGGCGGACGCACTGCGGCTGACCTCGAGCGAACGCATTCACCTGTATCAGATGCAGAAGGCCGGGCGTGGCTTCCACTGCCTGGGCGGTGCGCAGCCCAACCGCGAGGTGCGCTCGGCCGTGCTCGCCATCCTGGACCGGCTCGAACCCGCGCCCGCCGCCGTGCTCAACCGGCTCGGTGAGGTGCTGGCCTGCACGGACAGTTATCGCGGGCTGATGGAGCCATCGGGTCTGCTCGATGCGGGACTGCCCGCCAACTTCACCCGCTACGTGTTCACCGACCCCCGCGCCCGCACCGTCTACCCGGATTGGGCGCACCTGGCCGACGCCACCGTCGCCACCCTGAAGGCCGGTCCCTTCCGCTCCGACGCCCTGGTCGCGTCACTGGCCGACGAACTCGCGGTCACCGTCGGCCCGGAATTCAGCGACCGGGTGCTCTCGATACCCGGTTTCGCCGCCGCCACCGGCATTCACCGCCTGGCCCATCCCGAGGTCGGCGAATTGCGCCTGGCCTGGGAGCGCCTGGACCTCTCCGCCGACGACGACCAGCACATTCTCGTTCACCTCCCCGCCGACGACGCCACGGCCGCCGCCCTCGACCGACTGGTGGGACGCCGTCCCGGCGGTCTGCGCGCCCTCGGCTGAGCAGTCCGGTGAAACGCGGCGGGCACCGGCTGTTCCCCCGATCCGAGCGGATAGCGGGATTCGCGGGCGGGTGCGTGACCCGCGTCGTAGGGTCGCTCGCTCGTGGTCACGGTAATCCCTTGGGCGGTAATCTATTCCACTCGTCACCGGTGCGAGCGCGGCGTATCATGTGCACCGTGATCGATCGAAGCGAATTCCAGGAAGCCGGGTCGCGCGCCGTGCGACGAGGCACCACCCAGCCGCGCTCCGAGGTTTGAAGAGAACCGGCCGCGCCGGATCACCCCCCGGCCCACGCCTCCCCATCGACACCCCATTCCCCCC
>NZ_JASCXP010000292.1:0-9511 GCF_030010695.1 Nocardia sp. CC201C | reverse complement strand
CCCCCCCCGCCGCCGCCCCCCGGGGCCCCCCCCCCCCGCGCGCCCCCCCCCCCCGCCGCCACCCCGCCCGGCGTGAGCGGATCGCGGCCGTCGATGATCACGGCCCCGCAGTCCACCGCCGCCAGCAACGCGCCCAAGGACGCCTCACCACCGGGGCCGGGTTCGATGACGCACCAGGCCGCCGCCGCGCGCTGGGCCGCGATCATCCCGATCAGGGTATCCAGGCTCTGTTGCTGGTAGACGACGACCGTCTGCCCGGGACGCACCCCGGCGGCGAGCAGCCGACGCGCCAACGACGCTGTCGCGGTGTCGAGTTCGCGGTAGGTGACCGAGCGCTCCCCCACCACGAGGGCGGTGCGATCGGGTACTCGGCCGGCTTGGTGCAGAAACCCGTCGAGCAGGTCGGCGCTCGGCACATCGGTACTCGGTATATCGGTACTCGGTATATCGGCGCTCAGCGGGTCCGTGTTCATCGGACCACCTCGACATGATCGGTGCCGCCGATAGTCGCGGCCGGAGCCGTGCGGGCGAGCAGCATGCGGTCCCCCGCGCGCTCGACCACGTCGTATCCGGCGAAACGCAGGGTCACCAGCATGACCCGGTTCAGCGGTGTGGCAACGAATTCCGCGGCCGAGCGCAAACCGGCCGCGTCGGCGCGCCGCACCACCTCGGCGATGAAGGCGGTACCGACGCCGCGCGACATGACCCGGCAGGACATGAGCAGCAGGAGCAGGACCGAATCGGATCCGCGCCGTTCGGTCACCGCCAGCCCGATGGTGCCGTAGCCGCCGAAGCGGTCGGTGAGCGAGGCGACGAGCACCTCGTGGCGCGGGGAGGCGCACAGGGCCCGCAGTTCGGCGAGGTCGAAGGTGACGCCGGTGGTATTGAGCTGGTGGGTGCGTTCGGTCAGCTCGTGTGCGCGCACCAGATCGGCTTCGGTGGCCGGGCGCACCGTCATGACCAGATCCAGCGAGGCGAGGAAATCGGAGTCCGAACCGGCGAATTCGGCCTGGGACTCCTGGCGTTCGCGTTCCGCGCGATACAGCGCGCGACGCTGCCTCGCCTCGGATGTCGCGGTGGCGGGCGTGAATTCGGGTAGCCCCGGCAGTTCGGCAATGCGCTCGACCGGGTAGCAGCGCACCTCCGGGAGGGCGGTGGCCACCTCGGCCAGCTCGACCGGATCGTTGTCGACGAAGGCGATGGCGTCGCGTCCGATGTTCAGTGCCGCGGCGATGCGGCGGACGGCCTCCGACTTGGGACCCCAGCCGATCTCGACGGCCGAGAACATGTCCTCGATACCGTGGGCGCGCAAATGCGCCGTGGCGGCGGCCGGTTCACCGCGACTCGCGACGGCGTGCAGGATGCCGCGCTCGTCGAGAGTTCGGATGGTGTGCAGCACTTCGGCTTTCGGTGCGCCACCATCGGCTTCCAGGACGACGCCGGGCCACACCGTGTCGTCGAGATCCCAGACCAGGCATTTCACCGTCGTCATCACAGCCTCCGCAGCAGTCCGGCGCTCCACGCTGCGACCGGGCTGCTGTTCAACAGCAGTGCGTACGCATCGGTCGCACGGGTGGGTGCGGCGGCTTCGAGATTGACCAGCATGTCCATCGAGCCGAGATGGCCGTAGGCCGCCAGATTGGCGTGGCAGACCTTGTCGACCGGGCGGTCGAGCGCCTCCTCCCAGAAGGCGAACGCTCCCGCCGACAGGTTCTGCATGAGCATCGTCCCCGGCGCGCCGTGAGGAACTTCGTTGCGGCGCAGCAGTTCCGGGATGATCGTGTCGAATCGCTTCTTGCTCTCCACGGCGAGCCGGAAGGAATAGGTGGACTCGTCGGCGCACTCCTCCACCCAGTCCTCGGAGTCGGTGTCGCGGTAGTCGATACGGAACAGATCGGCGTATTTGCCTTCACTGCGCACGATCTGGTCGACGAACTCCCAGCGACCCGGACCGGAGGTGGTGACCAGCACCGCCGCCGCACCGTCGCCGAGCAGCGTCATGGGGGCGCGATAGCGGTTGCGGGTGGGTGTCTTGGCCGCGGTGACCACCAGGGCGGTGCGGCAGTGGGTTTCGGCGCGCACCAGGGCGGCGGCCAGGGTCAGTGCCGAGGAGATGGAGACACAGCCGAGATCGCCGACCGCTGTGGTGAAGGCGCGGGTGGCGCCGAGCCGGTGTTGCAGCCGGGTCGCCTCCGAGGCCAGCAGGTAGTGCGGTGCGCGGCCGGTGACCAGGATCAGCGCGTCCAGGTCTGCGGCGTCGAGCGCGGCCTCGTCCAGGGCGATGCGTGCCGCCTCGGCGGCGAGATCGACCTCGGTCATGGCGTCGGCCGTGCGCACCGTGTCGATGCCCAGTGCCAGGGCGTGGTCGCGGCGGTGCGCGGGCAGTTCGGACAGCTCCGCCAGGGTCGCGACCTCGGCCACGGTGTCCGGGAACCAGGTCGCGACCGGACCCAGCAGTACGCGGTCGTGCGTCATCGTGCACCCCGTACGACATGTTCACCCATGGTCACCTCGGCGACCTCCTGTGCTCCCTCGATGATTTGCATGACCTTGGCGTCGCGGTAGAACCGGCCGACGCGGCCGTCCGGTGCGCAGCCCGCCGCGCCGAGTACCTGCACGGCGCGCTCGCTGACCGTGGCCGCGGCGGCCGCGGCCGCGTATTTGGCGGTGATGGTGGCGATCAGCGCCGCCGGGGATCCGGCGATCCGAGCGTCGGCCGCGCGTTCGCACAATGCTCGAGCGCCTTCGACGTCCGCCCAGCCGCGGCCGAGCGTGGCGCGGACCAACTGGTGTTCGGCGAGCGCCGTTCCGCCCTGGACGCGGGTGGCGGCGTGAGCGGCGGCATCGTCGAGGCAGGCGCGCGCGAGCCCGACGCAGCCCCAGGCGACGGTGTAGCGGCCGTGATCCAGCGCCGTGCCGATGACGTGGGAGAGGCCGAATCCGGGCGGTGCGATCAGCTGGGTGGCGGGGATGCGCACCCGGTCGAACCGAATGGTCGCCAGCCGCGCGCCGCGCAGGCCGAGACCGCTGTCGGCGGGCTCCACCGCGACGCCGGGACGGTGCCGATCCACCAGTGCCGCGCACAGGCCGCCCGGGGCGGAGCCGGGCGCGGTCGGCCCGGATGCCGAATCGGGCGATCCACCCACCTTGCCGAGTACGAGGTAGACGTCCGCGCGCTGGCCGAAGGTGACCCACAGTTTGGTGCCGGTCACCAGGAATTCCTGGCCGTCGGGTGCGAAAGTCGTAGCGACAGCGGATAGTTCGGTGCCAGCATCGGCTTCGGTCGCCGCCAGCGCGGCAATGAGCTCACCGGAGGTGAGCCGGGGTAGCCACTCGCCGCGCTGCGCGGCCGTACCCCAACGGTCCACCGCGGCGGCGACCATTCCGTGCACCGTCAGCAGCGAACGCAGGCTGGTGCACGCGTGCCCCAGCGTCGCGGCCAGTTCGCCCAGCTCGCGCGCATCGCATCCGGCACCGCCGAATGCCACGGGCCGATCCGCGCCGAGCACCCCGGCCCGCGCCGCCCGCTCGACCATCGCATCGGGCAGCCCGTCACGATCCCACCGCGCGCCGTCCACGGCCGCGGCCCGGACGAGGTCGTCCACCGCGATCACGAGCGACTGTCCCCGCCCCGCTTGCGCTCGACGAAGGCGGCCGCCCGCGCCGCGCTGCGAAAGTTGTCCAGCTCGAGATCCTCGACCTCGACCGTGATGCCGTATGTCTTCTCGACATGCACGACGATCTCGAGCGCCCGTAGCGAATTCACCAGCCCGAGCGCGAAAATATCGTCATCCGGCGATATTTCGATCTCGGCCATCGACCCGAAGTAGGCCAGCAGCTCCTTCGTCAACTCCGCGCGCCGCGTCTCGACCCGCTCCAGGTCTCCCACGAAAATTCCCTCTCGCCGTCATCCCGCGGCGAGCTCCTCCCGATCCCTCACCGCGCGTAGACCACGACACCATCACGGGTGATGGCGAACAAGCCCAAGGTTCTACGGGCGAAACAGGCGCAAGACGCGACCGCGAGCCCACTGGGTACTGTTCTCATACGAATCGTTCGAAGGAGGGATGGGTGGACAGGCCGGGATCGGGTTCGCTCGGTACCACCGAGTCGCTGGGCACGAAGCTGGACAAACTGGCCGAGGCGCTGACCGAGGGGCACGCCGCCGTCCGGTCCGACGGCGTCTACGTCGATGTCAAGGCGGACGGCCGGGTCACCACCGTCCACATCGACGAGGACGCGTTCCCGGGCGGGCGGCAGCTGGGTCCGCTGCTCACGCGCCTGCTCAACAGCGCCCGCGAGCAGGCCCAAGCCCGGGTCGAAGAGCTGGTGCGCGAGGTGCGCGAGGATCCCCGGACAGCGGCGATCGTCGAACAGATCGGAGACGCGCCCCAGCGTGACCTGCCACCGGCGGCCACCCGGCCACCGGGGCGCATGGATTACGGCCACGGCGACGAAGACGATGAGGACTATCACCCGTTGCGGCCGAAGTCGCCTATCGCGGCCGACTGATGGGTCTACCGGGGCGGGCTGGTAGTGCAGATTCGGTGCGGGAATCCGGCGATCCGCGTCCAGTAGAGTAATCGCGGAAAAGACCAGGTTGACTCGAGGGGGATGGGCCGATGGGCTACGACGCCGACGATTTCATCTTCGTCGATCCGGAACGAGTTCGCGGCCTGGTGTCGGCGATGAACACCGCGGCGGACGCGCTCGGTGCGATCCGCGCCGACGACCAGACGCTGTCCTCGGCGCTCACCATGAGCACACTGCTCCCCGGAACCGGGATCAACGCGGCATGTATGGCCGGTTCCACCCATGCCACGACCGCCATGACGGCGACCACCGAGCAGGTCCGGGTGATGGCCGCGCGCACGGACAACGGCCTGTCCGCGGTCCTGGCGCAAGAAGCCGAGTCCGCGAGCCGGTTCCCCAAGTAACGAGGACCGGCGATGAGCGAGGCCCCCATCCCCACCGTGTCGCAGGTGCGTGACTGGCAACTCGACCAGCTCGAGCAGCAGGGCGGCTTCTGGAACCAGCAGGCGAGCAAGTTCCAGACCGAACTCGACGTCGCCTACGACAATGTCGGCAACTCCGCCGACTACCTGGTCGGCAAGTTCGGCAACGGCCTGCGCGACAAGAGCGTGACCGTCCGCGACACCGGTTACCGGACCGTCGGCGCGCTGCAAGCGGCCGGTGCCGCGATCGGCAACGGACTCGAGCCGCTGCGGTTCGCTCAGAAAACGGTAACCACCCTGCTGACCGCGATCACCTCCGGCGGCTTTCTCTGGGGTGAGGACGGTACCGTCACGCTGTCGCTGGCGCAGGTGGCGAACGCGCTCTCCGGCGACGATGCCGACAGCGCGGCCATCAAACTCGCGGCACTGGAACGCCAAGCCAACGACTACACCCGCGCCCTGCAAGCCGGGCTGTCCGGGGCGGCGGCGGCCGCGCAGAGCGTCGTCAATGGCATCGACGCCGCGTTCGCGGAGCTGCCCGCCGCCGGAGACGGTGCCGCGCCGTCGGGCAATACCGGCGCCGACCTGGGTGCGGAAGTCGCCAAAGAGGGCCCGGTCCCGCCGGAGGCCATGACCCGCATCGAGCAGGCCCTCGACCGGATCAACCTCTCCGACGACGACCAGGCCGCACTGGCGGCCGGTGAGACCGTCGTCGTTCCCGCCTCCACGCTCGAGTTCACCCAGCGTCTGCTCGACACCGCCGGACCGGACGGCTTCGCCGAACTCAGCGAACAACTGCGGGCTCGAGGACCCGAAGGCGAAGCGCGGGCGCAGGCCCTCGGCAACGCGGTCATGCTGCTGTCCAACGAGAAGGTCGTCGGCGTCGGAGCCGACGGCACCCAGACCCCCGGCGGCTACGACCAGCTCCCCGGCGATGTCCAGCAAATGATCTCCACGCGGGTGAGCCTGAGCGGCGCGGCACCGGACGACAATGCCGGTCAGTACCCCGATATGGGGCTCCCGGGCATCGCGAACCAGGGCGCGTTCCTCTCCCAGCAGGGCCGATTCCTCGACGCCCTCGCACAGTCCGACCCGGGCTACCAGCCCGGCACCAAACTGTCGACCGAGCTGCACCGACAGGGCATGCATCTGGCCTGGCTGGAATCGCACAACATTCAACTGGGTCCGGACACCACTATCCCGCTGGACGATTCGCTCACCAACGCGATCGAGATCGCTTCCCGCAACCACGAGGGCACCACCGCCATTTTCACCGGCGAGGGCGGACCGGAGATCCTGGGCGACGGTTACCACCCCGACACCGCGATGCTGTCGCTGCTGCAACGCGAATCCAGCGACCCGGACAGTCCGCTACTCGGCGCGATGACCGACTGGATTCCACAGGAAGCGCACGTCACCGTGCCGCCGGGTCACCCCGACCATCAAGCGCAGGTCGACCAGGCCACCCAGGCCGGGCGAGCGGCCCGCGGACTCGCCGACATCATCTCCACCACCGAATCCGCCGACGGCACCAATAATTACAAAGTGCTGCTGTCCGGTAAGAATCCCGACGATCTCGGCACGCTGGACAGTGCCGGGATGTCACCCGATGCCGCGAAGCAGGTCGCCGAGGCGCTACAGCCGTTCGTCGGCAAGCTGGTCGGCATGCCCGACGACCTGTCCGGAACCCTCGGATTCGGCAACGACTTCGGTCCCCGAGAAACGGTGCGGGTGCTGAGCGTGCTGTCCACCGACCCCGACGCCAGTCAGATCATCAACGGCGCGGCCCTGGCGGAGTCGCAGCGGATGGACAAGGTGTTCGTTACACCCGGTATGCCCGGTGCCGGTGATCCGGATATCGGCCGGTATGCCAACCGGATGGAATGGGCGGTTACCGAGGCGCTCAACACCGAGTACACCGAACGCACCGGCGAGGCAAGAGACGCCGCCAGCGACAAGACGGCGAGATGGAACGCCGCCTACACTGCCGCGCAGATCATGACCGGTGGATTCGGGCCCGGCGGGGCCGCCGTCGCGGCCGTATCCGAACCGTTCAAGCTGGGCGTGTTCCCGTTCGACCCCGAACAGGTCGACCCGCACGACCCACTGAGGTACAACCTCCGGCCCGACCAGGTCGGCCAGTACAGCCCCTTGACGGTCACGGGCAGCGACTTCAGCGCGACCACCTTCGGCGACCCTGCGCACCGGCAGTACAACGCCCTGCTGGAACTCACCAATCAAGGCAGGATCGACTTCAATGACGTGCCACCGGAGTACAAGGACGCCACCGGAGAACGATTCAAGACCTACACCGACTACAGCGCCGACATCAAAGGCCTGCCGCAGAACGACCGAACCCCCTCCACGGATCGGGTGAACACACTACTCACGCAGGCCGGCATCGACACGACGAAGTTCGACGCCTACGGCCAGAGGGCCGACGACGGTGAGAACGTGGCACTCGAAAACCAAATTGCTCCCGCCGACCGCGAAAAATCGGAGAACGATGTTCTCGCTGGCCTCGCCATACCCAAGGACCTCAAGAACACATGGCCCACAGGATGACACGACGACCACCGGTACAGCTCACCGCGACCATCGGCGCGGTGATACTCCTCATCACCGGATGCGGCGGGACCGACACTCGCGACGCCCCGACAACCAGCAGCGCTCGACCCCCGAGTGGCGTATACGAACCTCCCGACGAGGTCCGCAACGCCACAGTGGTGTGGTCGGCCGAACCCGGTATTGACCTGTTCTCCACCGCAGCGACACTGATGCGAGCCGCGAATGAATCCGACATCATTGGCAGCTACGCCGGCCTAGACCACGCCTACCCCGGCTACGCCAAGGCCCTGGATCGGCCCTACACGACCCGCTACGACATCGAGAGTTATCGCGGAACAATCGCCGGAACGGTCCTCAACCACATCCAGCGAATCCAGGACACTGGAGACGGGTACCTCGTCGAGTTCTGCGCCCTACCGAACGCCTATGGTCAACTCGATGACGGCCGGTACAGGAGATGGTACGGCCGAGGATCCGCCTTGGCTGCCCGGTTCACCCGCAATAACGACGCACCTGCCCCCACGACCACCACTCCCACGGCCACGCCGAACCCGGCACCGGATCGGATGCATTGGCAGGCACCCACCTACGACGTGTTCACCGGATGGACCATCTCCTACGTCGAGAGCGGGGCATCGTGCGATGACTGGGCCCTGAGCCTGTACCCGGACGCACCGGTCGAGAACGAGATCAGCTACAGCGACACGCCACCACCCGTGCAACCCGCCTACCCGGGCTGGCCCACCCAACCGGACTAGACCCCCACGTCTGGCAACTCGAGACGCTGAACGACCCTCCGCGGACCCGGGACTGTCGCAAACAGTTGGAACAGTCCAGCCTGATCGCGATCTCGCAACTGGCGCTCACCGAGGTCGATCATCGAAGAGCGATACCGCGACCTCGCACTGGACCTGGCAGATACCGTTATGTGCCTTTGGCAACCGAATACGACACCGACGCGATATCGACGTTGGATCGGCGTGATTTCCGCGCAATGCGCCCACTCAGCCGCTTCGAGGATTTCGGCGTCCTACTCGACGACGGCTAACTGGCGTTCGGGCTTGCAGATTGGGGAATGATTGCAGGGCGGTGGGTTTCGGCCTTGTCCATGTGTTGAGGTGTCGGCCGTCGTATCGGGTTCGGGGTGTTGCTGCAGAGATGTGAAGAGATGAGTGTGGTGGCGTTGGGTGTCTTACCTGGCTTGCGCTGACGCCGGGTTGGGTGCCGCGCGCGTCTATCCCAGCCGACGGACTGGCTGGGGTTGCGTTCTCGAGACGGGCCCTTGGGCGGGGGTGGTCTATTGGCGTAAGTGATCGCCTCGGGTCGGGTCCGGCCGCTGGGCGTGGTGCGGGGGCACCGTGCGGGCGTGATGATCTGAGTGGTCGTGGTGGTCGGTGGCGTTTCGGTCGATCCGTCGCGGGGACGGGTGATCACACGCGCCTGCACCCTGTCGACCCAACGGCGGAGGTATCGGCCGACCGACGACCGAGGGCTTCGACTGGCCGACTGTCGGGAGCGTCGACCGTGCGAGCGCAGCGGACATCGGCTGTCCGAGTGTTGGGGAGGTCGATCGGCTGAGCGTCGGCGGCGACTGCCCGCCCGGGGCATCGGTGAGCCACTGCTCCGGATGATGATGCAGATTCACCCGAGGAACCCGCCCCGGATCGATCCGCGTCGGCGGCGCCCACACGACACGACCCGGATACCGGCCACTGCCGACACCACCACCGCGATTGCCGCCGCTACCGAGGCCGTTGCCGATACTGCCGACACCACCACCGCGATTGCCGCCGCTACCGAGGCCGTTGCCGATACTGCCGACACCGCCGCCGCGGTTGCCGCCGCTGCCGATGCTGTTGCCGCCATTGCCGCCGACGCTGCCGATGCTGTTGCCGCCGATGCTGCCGCTGCTACTGCTGTTGCTGTTGCCGCGTCCGAGGGTGGCCCACCCGGTCGGATCCTCGACATCCTCGGGGATCTGGGCGTGG
>NZ_JASCXP010000291.1:0-9513 GCF_030010695.1 Nocardia sp. CC201C | reverse complement strand
GTAGGTGTCGTGCAGGGTGAAGGCGTCCGAACCGGCGATCTTCCGGCCGCCCTGGGCCTTCACCTGCTCGACGGTCTCGTCGAACAGCTTGGAGCCGGTGGTCAGCGTCTTGAGGAAGGCGGTCTCCTCGCCGACGGCCACCGTCTCGATGCGCTTGTAGTCGGTGGACAGCTCCGGATACGACGGCGCCATGAGATCGCTGACGACCTTCATGAATTCGGCCATCACCGGCTTCTCCGCACCGAGCAGGCGGGCCGAGCGCACGATGCGGCGCAGCAGGCGGCGCAGCACGTAGCCACGACCGTCATTGCCCGGGTTCACCCCGTCGGCGATGAGCATGGCGGAGCTGCGCACGTGGTCGGCGATCACACGGAAGCGCACATCGTCGGCGTGCTCCACGCCGTAGGAGCGGCCGGTCAGCTGCTCGGCCTTGTCGATGATGGGGCGCAGCAGGTCGGTCTCGTAGACGTTCTCCACGCCCTGCAGCAGCATGGCGACGCGCTCGACGCCCATACCGGTGTCGATGTTCTTCTTGGGCAGCGACCCGACCGGAGGGAAGCCCTGCTTGGGGCTCTGCTCACCACGGATGTCCTGCATGAACACCAGGTTCCAGATCTCGAGGTAGCGGTCCTCGTCGGCGACCGGGCCGCCTTCCGCACCGTATTCCGGACCGCGGTCGTAGTAGATCTCCGAGCAGGGGCCGCCGGGACCGGGCACGCCCATATCCCAGTAGTTGTCCTTGCCGTCGCGGAACTGGATGCGCTCGGTGGGGATGCCCGCGACGCGGTGCCAGATCTCGGCCGCCTCCGGATCGGATTCGTAGGCGGTGACCCAGATGCGCTCGGGGTCGAAGCCGAAGCCACCTTCTTCCTGGGACTTGGTGATCAGCTCCCAGGCGAGGGTGATGGCCCCCTCCTTGAAGTAGTCGCCGAAGGAGAAGTTTCCGGCCATCTGGAAGAACGTGTTGTGCCGGGTGGTGACGCCCACCTCTTCGATGTCACCGGTGCGCACACACTTCTGCACGCTGGTCGCCCGGGTGTACGGCGGTGCCTCCTGGCCCAGGAAATACGGCTTGAACTGGACCATGCCCGCGTTGACGAACAGCAGGTTGGGGTCGGGCAGGACCAGCGAGGCACTGGGTACCTCGGCGTGTCCGGCACGAACGAAATGCTCCAGGAAGCGCCGTCGAATCTCGTGGGTCTGCACAACTATCCAGCCTACCGTTGCCGGTCCAGCGGGTTTTCGGCGACCACCGCCGGATGGCTACCATCGCCGGGGTGACTGTGATCCCGGACCCATCAGCGCCCTTTCCACTGCCGCATACCGACCGGACCGTCTTCCTGAAGCCGCACGTCGAATCCGACAAGATCGAGGTCGGCGACTACACCTACTTCGATGATCCGGACGCGGCCACCGACTTCGAGAACCGCAATGTGCTCTACGCCTTCGGCCCGGAGAAACTGGTGATCGGCAAATTCTGCGCGATCGCCACCGGCACCCGTTTCATCATGGCCGGGGCCAACCACCCCACCCAGGGCGTATCCACCTTCCCCTTCACCATCTTCGGCGGCACCTGGGCCGAGGAGACCATGGACATCATCACGTCCATCCCCAGTAAGGGCGACACCGTCGTCGGCAACGACGTCTGGTTCGGCTACAACACGCTGATCATGCCCGGCGTCCACATCGGCGACGGTGCCGTCATCGCCACCGGCGCGGTCGTCACCACCGACGTCCCGCCCTACACCATCGTCGGCGGCAACCCGGCCCAACCGGTCAAACAGCGCTACCCCGACGAGGACGTCGCCCGCCTGCTCCGCGCGGCGTGGTGGAACTGGCCGGTCGAACTCATCACGACGCACGTGCGCACCATCATGGCGGGCACCCCGCAGGACATCGAGAAGATCGCGATCGAGAACGGGCTGATCACGCCGTAACACATGCGCCAGCGATGCCGCCGATGCCTACCCACGCTCCGTGTACGGGCATCGGACACGCATCGCCTCAGCGGACGAAATCCTTCAACGGCTCGGTATCCAGCGTGATTCCGATCGGCTCCGGCAGTTCGACTCGCTCACCGAACGGGAGACGAATGATCGAGGAGTACACCGACCGGACCGGTCGGCTGTACACCACGACTTCCGCAGCGTCACGGTCGATCAAGAGGTACACCGGGATTCCCGTTTCCGCGTAGGCACGCGGCTTCTGCACGCGGTCACGACGGTCGGTATCCGAATCAAATGACGTTACCTCCGCAGCCAACAGAACTGGATCCGGATTCTTCCAGAGCGGTTGACCTGCGAACGAACGCTTCGGCGCGATGACCGCGTCGGGAATTGCCCGGCCTCCTCGATACGCCTCGACCTTCAACTCGTTTCCCGGATAGATCGACAGATCGGGCCGCTGCCGGAAGACGTGTTCCATCAGCCACTGGACTATCTCGACATGATCGCCGTCGGGCACCGGCTTGACCCCCAGCTTGCCGTAGATGAATTCGAGCCTGATCCCCTCACCCGCTTGCTGGGCGAGTCGCGCAAGTTCTTCGAAATCCTCGACGAGCATCTGCGGTCGGTCAGCCATGGCGGTCACCGAAACCCTCCATTCCGTCGGCCGCATCGGATTGTCGACACGGCCACCGTATGCCCCAGTGTGCTGCGAAGACAGTCTTTCACAACGGCTCGCCACGGCGACACGCTGGACACGCGACTCGGTCACCTGCCGCGGACGATGCGGCGGAGTTTGGTGACGCGGGGGCCGATCTCGCGTTCGTAGCCGTGGTCGGTGGGTTCGTAGTAATCGACGCCGATCAGTTCGTCGGGTGGGTACTGCTGGGTGAGGACGCCGTCGGGATGGTCGTGGGGGTACTTGTAGCCTTGGGCGTTTCCGAGAGCCTTGGCTCCGGAGTAGTGGCCGTCGCGCAGGTGCGGGGGCACCGCGCCCGCCTTGCCCGCGGAGATGTCGGACATGGCCTTGCCGATGGCCTTGACCACGCCGCCGGATTTGGGGGCGGTGGCGATGTGGATGGTGGCCTGGGTGAGCGCGAGTTGCGCTTCCGGCATGCCGACGAGTTGGACGACCTGGGCGGCGGCCACGGCGGTCTGCAGCGCGGTGGGGTCGGCCATGCCGACCTCCTCGCTGGCCTGGATCATCAAGCGGCGGGCGATGAATCGCGGATCCTCGCCCGCGGTGATCATCCGGGCCAGGTAGTGCAGGGCCGCGTCCACGTCGGAGCCGCGCAGGGATTTGATGAAGGCGCTGATCACGTCGTAGTGCTGGTCACCGGCGCGGTCGTAGCGGACGGCGGCCTTGTCGACGCTGGCCTCCACCAGGTCCACGTCGACGGTGCCGTCCAGCGAGGATTCGGCGGAGGCTTCCAGGGCGGTGAGCGCGCGCCGCGCGTCGCCGCCCGCGATGCGCACGATGTGGTCGAGCGCCGCGTCGGTGACGGTGTACTCCCCCGCCAGACCGCGCAGGTCGGCGGCCGCCCGGCGCAGCACCTCGCGCACCTCGTCGGCGGTGAGGGATTGCAGTTGCAGCACCAGCGAGCGCGACAGCAGCGGTGACACCACGGAGAACGACGGATTCTCGGTGGTCGCGCCGACCAGCAGCACGATGCGGTTCTCGACGGCGGCGAGCAGGGCGTCCTGCTGGGTCTTGGAGAACCGGTGCACCTCGTCGATGAACAGCACGGTCTGCTCGCCGTGCAGCAGCCGCCGCCGCGCCACGTCGATGACCGCGCGTACCTCCTTGACCCCCGCCGACAGCGCGGACAGCGCCTCGAAGCGCCGCCCGGTGGCCTGCGAGATGAGCGAGGCGAGGGTGGTCTTGCCGGTGCCGGGCGGGCCGAACAGCAGGACCGAGGCCGCACCGGAACCCTCGATCAGCCGGCGCAGCGGTGAGCCCGCGCCGAGCAGATGCCGCTGCCCGACCACTTCGTCCAGGCTCCGCGGACGCATGCGCACGGCCAGGGGCGCGAAGCGGTCGGCGGTGGGCGAGGACGACGTGTACTGGTCGGACACCGGCTCGGCCCCTGGCGCGTCGAACAGCCCTTCACTCACAGGCGAAACCCTACCGAGCCGCCCCGACACAACCGGACGCGCAGGTCCGCACTCCTTCACCGACTGTTCACGTGTCCAAGTTTGCCTCGGGCATACCGATCGGGTGTGATCGTTGCCGTGCCTCTCCCCGCGATCAACTCCGCCCGGCTCGACCGACGCACCGTACTCACCGGCAGCACCGCGGCGGTCGCGGCCACCCTGCTCACCAGGGCCACGGCCCGCGCCGAGCATCCGGTGTTCCAGCACGGTCTGGCCTCCGGGGACCCGCTGCCGGATCGGGTGATCCTGTGGACCCGCGTCACCCCGTCGGCCGCGGCCACGCCCGGCTCCGGCGTGGGCGAGCCGGTGCGGGTCCGCTGGGAGGTGGCCACCGACGAGGGGTTCGGCACCGTCGTCGCCTCCGGAACCCACACGGCCACCGCCGATTCCGATCACACCGTGAAGGTGGACGTCTCGGGCCTGGCCGCGGGTCGCGACTACCGCTACCGCTTCACCGCCCTGGATCAGACCTCGCCGATCGGCCGCACCCGCACCGCCCCCGCCACCGGCGACGCCCCCGACCGGCTGCGCTTCGGCGTCGTCTCCTGCGCCAACTGGGAGGCCGGCTTCTTCAGCGCCTACCGGCATCTGACCGTCCGCACCGATCTGGACGCCGTCGTCCATCTCGGCGACTATCTCTACGAGTACGAGGCGGGCGAATACGGTGGCCGACTCGGCTCCGCGCGGCGACACGAACCCGCGCACGAGATCGTCTCGCTGGCCGACTATCGCATTCGCCACGCCCAGTACAAGACCGATCCCGATCTGACGAACCTGCACGCCACATTGCCGTTCATCTGCATCTGGGACGACCACGAGACCGCCAACGACGCGTGGGCGGGTGGCGCGGAGAACCACACGCCGGGTGCGGAGGGCGACTGGCAGCAGCGGCGGGCGGCCGCGCTCCAGGCGTATCTGGAATGGATGCCGGTGCGCGCGGGCGCCGACGGCCGCCTCTACCGGCGGCTGCGATTCGGCACGCTGGCCGAACTGTCCATGCTGGATCTGCGCAGCTACCGCACCCAGCAGGTGCAGGCGGGCCCCGGCTGGCGACAGGTGGACGCTCCCGACCGCAGTATCACCGGCCCGGCCCAAATGGATTGGGTCACCAACGGTTTGGTGTCCGCGCCGGTGACCTGGAAGCTGGTCGGCAATCCGGTCATGATCGCGCCGCTGGTCTTCCCGCCGCTGGATCCGGCCACCACCGCCGCGCTCACCCAGCTGATCGGCATTCCGGAGGGCGGCATTCCCGCCAACCTGGACCAGTGGGACGGCTACACCGCCGACCGCAAGCGCCTGCTCACCGCCATCACCGACAACCAGGTCGGCGATGTGGTCTTCCTGACCGGCGATATCCATTCCTCCTGGGCCGCCGACCTGCCGCTGGACGCGGCCACCTACCCGGCGAGCCCCACGGCGGGCGCGGAATTCGTCGTGCCGTCGGTGACCTCGCAGAGTGTCGGCGACATCATGCGGACCCCGCCGCGCACCGTCTCGGTGGCCGCCGAGGGCGCGCTGCAATCGGTGAACCGGCACCTGCGCTACGTCGAGGTGGATTCACACGGATACGGCGTGCTGCATGTGGACGCCGAGCAGGCGCAGATGGACTGGTTCTACGTCGGTGATGTGGCCGACCCGAATACCGGTGTGCGCCACGGTGCTTCGTTCGCCGTCCGCCGGGGCGGTCGGGTGGAGCCGCGCAGCGCGCCGCTGCTCGACTGACGCCGGTGCGGCCCGCCCGCCGCACGCAGCGGGGACGAGCTGGGCGGAGCCCGCCGGGCGGCGGGCGATCCGAACGCCCTACTCCTCCCAGTGCTCCTCGAGGGTCGCCGACACATGCTCGGCGAAGTCGCCGAGGGTGTCGTCGCCGATGCAGCGGGCGTCCTCGGCCAGGGCGGCCCAGCGGTTGATCAGGGCGGCGGAGCGCGGTATCGAGAGTCCGTGTTCGCGCGCGGCCGCGATGCGGGTGTGGTCGGCGGGCAGGAACCAGTAGGTCGACAGCCACACCCAGATGAGCCGGGCCTCGAGAATGCGCTCGGCCAGCACCTCGTCGTCGGCGAGCGAGGGCCAGACCGCCACCACCTCGGAGCGCCACGCCTCCACCATCTGACGCGCGCGTTCGCGGGACAGTTCGACATCGCACAGGCAGCCGGGGAAGGAGACCAGGGCGTAGGCGATATCGAGGGTGGCGTCGCGGAAGCCGCCCCACTCGTAGTCGAGGAACCGTGCGCCCTCCTCGTTGAGGATCACATTGTCCGGGCACAGGTCGGAGGGGCTGAACGCGCGGTAGCGGCCCGCGGAGAACAGCCGGTTACCGCGCACGATGCGCTCGGCGATCTCACCCGGCACGTCGATGCCGAGTTCGCGCTGCAGCATGAGCGGCACCTCGGCGACGGCGGATTCGGCCTGCTGGGCGATGCCGTCGACACGGTGCACCACGTCGACGCGGCGTAGCAGGGCGACGAAATCGGCCTCGCGGCCCACGGTCGCGGCGTGCATGCGGCCCAGCGCCTGCGCGAATGCCATGAGGGCATTG
The DNA here is from genome assembly GCF_030010695.1 of Nocardia sp. CC201C. NCBI lineage: Bacteria > Bacillati > Actinomycetota > Actinomycetes > Mycobacteriales > Nocardiaceae > Nocardia > Nocardia sp. CC201C. Next base: position 2,880 of record NZ_JASCXP010000291.1, on the reverse strand, counting down.
CGCCCGGCGGGCTCCTGCCCGGCCTGGAGCACCGCGGTGAGCGGAGAGTTCTCCCCGAGGTCGCTCAGGATGAGCAGGCGGTCGGGCAGGCTGTAGCCGAGTAGGTACGCCCCGGGCCGGTGGTCGCGTCCGAGTGCGGTGGTGAACTGGTACGACACCGCCTCCCGAAGGAATGCCGAGTCGATACTGGCGACACCGGGGGCCATACCTCCGGTGCGTCGCTCCTGCGCGGCACCGCGAACCTGCTTGATAATCAGGGTTCGCGGAAGTGAAAATGCGTTCTCCGCAACACGCACGCGTAGGACTGTCGTCCTACCACTACCGCTGAGTTCCATAGGATCACTCAGCTTTACCGGAGCACCCATTCGCTTTGTGAGCAACTGTTGTGCCGCGGACACGACTTCGGCGGCGCGTTCGGCCAATAGTGCGGTCATCGCGTCCCAAGTTACTCGCTCCAGGTCACTTTCAGCGAGCGGTTGCGCAACCTTTCGCGCGTCGTTCGGCGTGTCCGCGTCAAGGGTTTGCCCACACGGCGCTGGTTGCTTGACACAACCATTACGGTCCGGTTGTCTCATCTTCAACTGCTGTGCGCCACACCGTAAACCGGTAAATGTGAAAGGTCCGTGACGATGACCGGCACACCGCCCGACACACCGAGCGAATCGGACGAAACGCCCTCACAGAAGGGCGATGAGCGGCAACCCACCCGTTCCGGCCACCATCAAAACACCGAGCCGACACCGCATTCGGCGGGTGCGGGCAACGGTCCCGAGCACGGCCGCCACGAAATGCCGGGCCCGCGCGGCTACCCCCAGTTCGAGGGGCCGGGCGCGGCGCAGTACGGCAGCGAGCCCGTGGAGCCGCCGCCACCCATGCCGTCGCAGGGCAGTTCGAGCGGTCCCGGTATGCCGCCGCCACCCGGCTACGGCCAACCCCCGCAGTCGGGCGCGTCGCAGGGACAGCCACCGCAACCCGGCACCGGACAGCCCTACGGCGCTCCGTCCCAACCTGGCGCGGGGCAGCCCTACGGCGCTCCGTCCCAGCCCGGCACCGGACAGCCCTACGGCGCTGCGCCCCAGCCCGGCCCGGAGCAGCCGTACGGCACGGGCCAACCCGCGGGGCAGCCTTACGGGGCGGGCCAGACCCCGGGCCAGCAGTACGGGGCGGGCCAGACCTACGGTGCCCCGACCCAACCGGGTGCCGCCGCACAGTCGGGCGCGATGCCGCCCGGCGCGACCCCGTCGGGTCCGCCGCCGGGTGCCCCGGGTTCCGTCGGTTCCGCCCAGCCGGGCGGACCGCACCACGCCACCGGCGAGAAGCTCGACGTCGGCCGCGCCATCGCCTACGGCTGGGATCGGTTCCGCCTCAATCCCGTTCCGTGGCTCGGCATCGTGATGGTCGGGCTGATCGCCTACCTGGTGGTCGTGCTGCTGGTGAATATCGCCGACGTGCAATCGCTGTCGGTGGTGCTGCTGGTCTTCGCCATCGCCTCGCTCATGGTCTGGCTGCTCCAGGCCGCCATGATCCGCGGCGCACTCTACGAAACCGACGGCACCCCAACCGATTTCCCCTCCTTCTTCGGCTTCGTCAATGCGGGCAACGTCCTGCTCACCGCCCTGATCGTCCTCGTGGGCTGCTTCATCGCCTCCCTGGCCTGTGTTTTCCCCGCGGTCATCGTCGGCGTGCTGTGCATGTTCGCCCTGAACTTCGTCATCGACGAGGACATGAGCCCCATCGAGGCGATCAAGTCCAGCGCCCAACTGGTCATCCGCAACCCGGTCCCCACCGTGCTCCTGGCCCTGGTCGTCGCCGTCATGACCACCATCGGCGCCCTCCTCTGCGGCCTGGGCCTACTGGTCGCCGGCCCGGTATCGGCCATCGCCGTCACCTACGCCTACCGCACCCTGACCGGCGGCCTGGTCGCCCCGCTGTGACCATCACCGGACCCGCCGAACCGCGTCAGCGTTTCTTCCCCGGCGGCGCCGAGCAGTAGACCCGCGGCGTCCCCCAGGCGTTCTTCGCGTCCTGGGAACGCCGCGTGTCGAGCAGGGTCAGCCGGACCACGCCGGTGAGATCCACCGACACCTCCTCGGCCGGATCGCTCATGCCCTTCTCCCCGGTGAACAGATCCGCATCGTCACCGCGCACCACGAATCGCCCGGCACCGGCCGAATAGGGCGACGCCGCGTCCTTGCCGATCCATACCGACAGTTTGGAACAGTTGCCGCCCAACACCCAGATGGCCTTGTTCATCGCATCACTCAGGCTCGACGGGTAGTAGCCGACAATGCTGCCGGGAAAGCTCTCGGTTCCGATCTGTACCGGATCGACGGTGTCGAAGCCGTTGTTCCACACCACCGACCGGTACTCGACGAGGTTGTACCAGCGTTCACCGGCCGGAGTGGTCGAGGTGACCGAGGCGCGGGTCGTCGTGACCGCCGCGGTGGGCGTGATCGGCTCCGCACTCGGCACGGGGGCCGTACTGTGCGGGATGCCCGCCTCGGGTTCGGGCTTCCAGGGGGCCGCGAGGACCACCGCGACCACCACACCGACAACGGTGGCGACCGCCGCGACCCAGGTGCCGATCAGCGTCCACCGGCCGCGCCGAGGGGACTTCGGATCGTGCGCACCATTCGAGGCCGACTGGTTCGCACCGGTGCTGCCGTGCGAGAAGTTCACGCTGCCGTTGGAGGTGGTGATCGAGATGTGCTGGGTCGCGGCCGACTCGGCGCGCCGCCGTTCATCGGGATCGTCGTGATCTTCGGGATCGGGCACGGAGCACCTCGGGGTCGGTGTACCTCACGATGCCCTGCTGGTCATCGCACCGGTGATATCTCGGCACACGGCCCGGCGTTACACGCCGAACTCGGCGAGATCCGA
>NZ_JASCXP010000290.1:0-9580 GCF_030010695.1 Nocardia sp. CC201C | reverse complement strand
CCGCCGCAGCAGTGGCCGCCGCAGCAGCGCCCGCCGGAACCGCGCCGCACCCCGCCGCCACCGCAGCAGCGGCCGCAGCCCTACGCGCAGCCGCACGCCTTCCGGCAGCCGACGAATCAGCCGCCGCTGCATCGGCCGCCGTCACAACCGCAGCATCAGCCGCCCGCGCATCAGCAGCCGCCCGCGCATCAGCAGCCACCCGCGCAGCACCAGCCACCCGCGCATCAGCAGCCGTCCCATCAGCAGCCGCAGCACCGGCTGCCGTCGCAGCCGCAGCAGATGCACCGCCCGCCCTCCACCCCGCAGCCGGAGGTGCGTCCGCCGTCGATGCCGCAGCCGGAGGTACGACCCCCGTCGGCGTCGCAGCCGGAAGTGCCGCTGCACGCGGGCGCTCCGGATGTCATGAATATGACGGCCAAGGCCGATGTCTCGGCCCTGCCGCCGGTGCGCGCCCGGGCCGCCGAAGGTCCCGTGGCGCGGGCGGATCGGCTGCCCGCGGGCGGGCTCACCATCGGTCGTACGCCGGACAATCAGATCGTCGTCAACGATCCGCTGGCCTCCCGCAAGCACGCCCGCCTCATCGCGGGCAATCAGGGCGGGCTGACCATCGAGGATCTCGGGTCGGCCAACGGCACCTTCGTCAACGGTCGTCGGCAACAGCAGGCCGAGCTGCGCGAACGCGATATCGTCACCATCGGCAATGTCGACTTCGTCGTCAAGGAGGGCACCCTCGTCCACCGGCAGCGGCCGGTCGCCGAGCAGGGCCTGCACGTACACGGCATCGGGTTCACCGTCGAGGGCAACAAGCAGCTGCTCGTCGATGTGAACATGCAGGCCGGGCGCGGATCGCTGACCGCGCTCATCGGGCCCTCGGGTGCGGGCAAGTCCACGCTGTCCAAACTCGTCGCGGGCGCGACCCAGCCCTCGGCCGGTGTGGTCACCTTCGAAGGTCGCAATCTGCACGCCGAATACGACGCGCTGCGCTCCCGTATCGGCATGGTGCCCCAGGACGATGTGCTGCACCGCCAGCTCACCGTCAAGCAGGCATTGGGCTTCGCCGCCCAGCTGCGCCTGCCCCCGGATACCACCAAGGAAGACCGCAAACGCGTGATCGACGGTGTGCTGGCGGAACTTTCGCTCACCCAGCACGCCGACACCCGCGTCGACCGGCTCTCGGGTGGTCAGCGCAAGCGTGCCTCGGTGGCCATGGAGCTGCTGACCGGTCCCTCGCTGCTGATCCTCGACGAACCCACCTCGGGTCTGGATCCGGCGCTGGACCGTCAGGTCATGACCATGCTGCGGGAGCTCGCCGACGCGGGCCGCACCGTCATCGTGGTCACGCATTCCGTTGCCTGCCTGGACATGTGCGATCAGGTGCTGTTGCTCGCGCCCGGCGGCAAGACCGCGTTCTGCGGGCATCCGGGCGGGGTGCAGGACTTCCTGGGCACCAGCGACTGGGCGGAGATCTTCGCCCGGGTGGCCGCCGATCCCGATCGCGCCTTCGCGAATTACCGGTCGCGCCAAGCCTTCGCACCGCCACCACCGGCGGTGAAACAGCTCGAACCGGTGAAGCCGCCGAAATCCAGTGGTTTCAAACAGTTCTCGACATTGGCGCGCCGACAGGTGCGGTTGATCCTGGCCGACCGCGGCTATCTCATCTTCCTGGCGGTCATGCCGTTCGTGCTCGGCGGGTTGTCGCTGGTGGTGCCGGGCAAGAACGGTTTCCAGAAGGGTGCGCTCACCCAGATGCCGGACGGCTCCTTCATGGTCGTCGGCGGCAGCGAATCCCAGCAGTTGCTGGTGGTGCTGGTACTCGGCGCCTGTTTCATGGGATCCACCCTGACGGTGCGAGATCTGGTGGGGGAGCGCGCGATCTACTTCCGTGAGCGCGCGGTCGGCCTGCGCTCGGGTGCGTACCTCATGTCGAAGGTGGCCATCTTCAGCATTGCCGCGCTGTTGCAGGCGGCGGTCATGCTGGGCATCGTGCTGGCGGTCAAGAAGGCGCCCGGTGCCGGCGCGGTCATCCCCAACGGCAGTATCGAGCTGTATGTCGATATCGCGTTGACCACGGTGACCTGTGTGGTGCTCGGCCTGCTGCTGTCCACGCTGGCTCGCTCCAACGAGCAGGTGATGCCGCTGCTGGTCGTCATCATCATGTGTCAGCTGGTGATGGCGGGCGGCATGATCCAGGTGACCGACCGGGTGGTTCTGGAGCAGGTGTCCTGGCTGTTCCCGGCGCGCTGGGGCTATGCCGCCGGTGCGTCCACGGTGAACATCCGTGAACTGTTCGCCGCCGCGCAGCCCGATGAGCTGTGGCAGCACGAACCACGGATCTGGGCGCTGAACGTGGGCATGCTGGGCGTGCTGGCGCTGGTCTTCGCGCTGCTCACCTGGTCTCGGCTGCGGCTCAAGAAATCGGCCGCGTGACGGGCGCGCCGCGCGTGCCGACGGGTGAACAGGCAGACTGGTGGCTGTGACGGCTCGAGTTGGGGCAGTGCATCTCGGGTGGGATGTGGTGACGGCGGCCGCCGGCGGCGGTGGCACACCGATCCGCCCGGTGCAGGTCGAAGGCACATATACACCGCCCGCGTACCTATTGGCGGATTCATCCGGTCGGCTGCACACCGCCGGGGTGGACCGGCGTCCCGACGTCGGTATCGCCATCTCGGATGTGCGCGACATCATCGGCCACCCGCAGATCGTGGTGGCCGGGGCCACCTGGCCCGCCGAACTGGTGTTCCGGGCGCGGCTGTTCAATCCGCTGGCGGGTATCGGCAAGCATCTGGGCGGGGCGCCCGCGGTGGTGGCGCTGCCGTTCCCGGACGACTGGCCCGACCCCAAGGTCGACGAATACGCGCGCCTGGTGGAACAGCTCGGCGTGATCGTGGAGCCGCTGCCGGAATCGGTGGCGCTGTCGGGATACGTGCGCGCGTTGAACCTGGTGCGCGGCCCCGAACCCGGCCCGGTGGTCGGCGCGACCGGCGTCTACTCCGACGGTCGCGGGTGCCTGGTCGTGGCCGTACACGGTGACGACGAGGAGCCCACCGAATCCATGGGCCTGACCATCCATCCGGAGGCCCTGCACGACGCCCGCGCCGCCGACAATGTGGTGATCGAGGTCATGGCCGCCGCCCGCACCATCGGCGCGGACACCTCCACGGTCCTGCTCACCGGCAATATCGCCTTCAACGACGCCCTGCGCCTGGCCTTCCAGAACCACCTCGGCCACCGCCTCCAGGTCGCCGACCACCCCATGCACGCGCTGGTCCTGGGCGCGACCCACCTGCTGGCCAATGACATCGAGGCCGACGAGTACGCACCGGACCCCCGCCTCACCCAGCCCGCGCCCGGACAGCCCGGATACGCGCAACCGGGTGGCGCTGCGGCAGGAGCTTCCGGGCAGCGGGAGGCGAGCGAATCCGGTTCGGGCGCAATGGCGGTCGGCCAGCAGGCTGTCGCCGCCGCTGATCAACAGGCCGGGGCGGCCGTCGCTGGACAGGTCGCGCGTGGCACGGCGGCGAAGCCCGCGGCCCACGGTGGTGTGGCGGACGGGGCGCAGGTTGCTGGCGGCGGAGGCACGCACTCGGCATCCGGTGCGATCGATCCCGCCGAGGGGCAGACTCGCCGGATGACCCAGGCCGAGGCCGCGCAGCTCGCGGCGCAGGGGCATGCGGCGGCCGCCCAGGGGCCGGGCGGAACGCCCTCGAATCCATCCAGCGGGGAGGTGCCGATCGCGTCGCCGTCGACGCGGGGACTGCCGCCGGGGCTCGCCACCGTGGGCGGTCGGTTCACGCGGCCTCCGGGGACGCCGGCCGACGATCAGACGACCGCCGTGGTCGGGCGGCAGCCCGGTCAGGCAGCGGGGCAGGGGAATTCGCCCACCGGTAGTGGTGGGCAGCCAGGTGGTGCGAGTGGTGCTGCCGGGCAGGGCTATTCGGGACAGCCCCCCGGACAGCAGCAGGTGGGAGCTGGCAATACTCCTGCGGGACAGGACTATTCGGGACAGGACTACTCGGGGCAGGGCCACGCCGGACAGGGGTACGCGGGGCAAGGTGCGGGCCCATACCCGCCGGGCCACACCGCGCCGGGGCAGAGCACCGGCCCGCACGGGCAGACCCCTGCCGCACCCGGATCGGGTGCCGGTCCGTACGGACTGGCGTCCGGCGCGCCGGGGCCGAACGCTCCGTACGGCCAAGGTGCGCCGGGCCAGGGCACCGGCCCGCATGGGCAGGTCGGACCCGGTCAGAGCACGGGAGCGCACGGACAGGCCACGGCGGGCCAGAGCACCGGTCCGCATGGCCAGGTAGCGCCGGGGCAGAGCACGGGACCGCATGGGCAGGTAGCGCCGGGGCAGGGATACGGCTCCGGTGCCGGTGGCGCTTCGGGTGGTTACGGCCAGCCGGGGCAGTACGGGCCCGGTGGCGGGGGATATGGGCCGCACGGACCCGGTGGAACGTCCGCGGGAACCGGGGCGGGTCAGGGCGGAGCGATGTACGGTGGACCGATGCCGTCCAGCGGGCCGCAGCCCCCCTATCCGCTATCGCCGGACCGCGATGCCGACAGTTCGGATCGCGATGCGGCCGAGGGCGATCGCAAGCGCAAGGGCTTGTGGCGAAAGATGAAGGGCAAGCGCTGATGCGAAGGCGCTTCGGAACCCCCGCCATCCTGGGTGCGGCCGCTTTCGCCGCGGTCACCCTGCACTCCGGGCATCCCGCCGACGACGTCGCGGTGACCACGGGGGGGACCGAAACCGTGGGGGACTCCGACGCCGCATCATCCGGGTTCGGCGCCGGCGATGCGCTCTCCGGTGCACATATGCCTCCGGTTGCCGCCGAAACACCCGCCACCACGGTCGACTCGACCGCGGTGGCCAGCGACTTCGACATCCGATCTGTCGAATACGACATCCCCGCGCCCGGCGTCCGGCCCGTGGGTGACTTCGGCTCCTGGCCCGCCGTGGACCGCATCGCCGAACCGGCCGGGGGCTCGTGCGCCGTAACCCCCTTCGCCACCCTCCCGCCTGCCCCCGGCATCGCCGCCATCAACGGTCCCGGGGTGGTCGAGTGCACCCCCAGCGGCATCGACACCCTGCGCTACTCCATCCCCGGCCCCATCCGAGGCGCGGACCCGGGCCCGCCCGTCCAGATCTGACCCGCACTTCGACTCCTGACCTGTTCACTCCGCTCGTGACCGGTTCGCGGTCCGAGCGGGGCCCGTGGCCGGTGCGCTGACCCGCGTGGCCCGTGACCGGGTGCGTTGCCCCACTCGGTCGGTGAGGTCCACTGCCCGCCCGCCGGAGACCGGTTTCTGGTGCCCGGCCCGCCCCTGGTATCGTGGCCCGTTGGCGTGCGGTACCGCCGGGCAACCGGTGTGTCCCACGAGTCCCCGGGTCTCCACCGGCCGCCGGGATCGGCTCGATCGCATGCTTGGCTGGCAACACCGACGACAGACAGGGAAGCACTGTGCCTACGTACAGCCCCAAGGCTGGTGACGTGACCCGCAAGTGGTACGTCATCGACGCCACTGACGTACGGCTCGGCCGCCTTGCCGTGCAGGCAGCGAATCTGCTGCGCGGCAAGAACAAGCCGACCTACGCCCCGAACGTGGATGGTGGCGACTTCGTCATCATCATCAACGCCGACAAGATCTCCATTGCCGGCAACAAGGCCGACCGCACCTTCATCCACACCCACTCGGGCCACCCGGGCGGTCTGAAGACCCGGTCTGTCCGCCAGGTGCTCGAGACCCGCCCCGACCGGCTGGTCGAGCGTGCCATCAAGGGCATGATCCCGAAGAACAAGCTGGGCAACCGCATCGCCGGCAAGCTGAAGGTGTACGCGGGCCCGACCCATCCGCATGCCGCTCAGCAGCCCATTCCGTTCGAGATCAAGCAGGTGGCCCAGTGACCGCTCCTGAGGAATTCAACGACGACTTCGTCGTCGAGGACACCAGCGTCGAGGTCGTCGACGAGGGTGCCGGCTACGACGCCGAGTACACCGCCGAGACCTACGCCCCGGTCGTCATCGACCGCCCGGTGCAGACCGTCGGCCGCCGCAAGGAGGCCGTCGTCCGCGTCCGCCTGGTGCCCGGCTCCGGCAACTTCGTGCTCAACGGCCGCACCATCGAGGACTACTTCCCGAACAAGGTGCACCAGCAGCTGGTGAAGTCCCCGCTGGTCACCGTCGAGCGCACCGAGACCTTCGACGTGCACGCCCGCCTGGTCGGCGGCGGCCCGTCCGGTCAGGCCGGCGCGCTGCGTCTCGCCATCGCTCGTGCGCTGATCGAGGTCACCCCCGAGGATCGTCCGGCCCTCAAGCGTGCCGGCTTCCTGACCCGTGACCCGCGTGCCACCGAGCGCAAGAAGTACGGCCTCAAGAAGGCCCGCAAGGCGCCTCAGTACTCGAAGCGCTGATATCGCGCCGTACGGCTCTACCGTGCCCGGCCCCGCGCAGGGCCGGGCACGGTATTGTCAGATGCGGCGATTCGTACGGGCATGGCGCGGCGAGACCGCGTGCTCCCCGCGGGGCGGGGACGATCCCCGGTACGAGAGCAGGCTTCCGGCAATGGTTTTCGGACCGGCCGGGTGCCTGCTTTTTTGCTATGTCAATCGACCAGGGGTGAGGTATGGGACGTTTGTTCGGCACCGACGGAGTCCGCGGGCTTGCCAACGAGTCACTGAGTCCGGAACTGGCGCTGCGGGTTTCGGCCGCGGCGGCGCAGGTTCTGAGCCGGGGCAAGAAGCGCGCGCTGGCGGTGGTGGGGCGCGATCCCCGGGCCAGTGGCGAGATGCTGGAGGCCGCGGTCACCGCGGGCCTGACGTCGGCCGGAGTGGACGTGCTGTCGGTCGGCGTGCTGCCGACTCCGGCGGTCGCATACCTGACCGGCGTGTACGACGCGTGCCTGGGCGTCATGATCTCGGCATCGCACAATCCCATGCCGGACAACGGAATCAAGATTTTCGCCGCGGGTGGGCACAAGCTCGACGACGCCGTGGAGGACCGCATCGAGGCGCTGGTCGCCGAGGGCTCCTTCGCCCGGCCCACGGGGGCGGCCATCGGACGTGTGCTGGGCCGTCCCGGCCTCGGCGGACAGGTCTTCCACGCCGATGCCGCCTACACCCTGGAGGGCACGCACGAACGCTATGTGGAACACCTCGTGGAGGCCACCGGCCGTGATCTCAGCGGACTGAAGGTCGTGGTGGACTGCGCCAACGGCGCGGCCTCCGAGGTGGGGCCGACCGCGTACCGCGAGGCGGGTGCGACCGTCATCGCCATTCACGCCGACCCGGACGGGTTGAACATCAACGACGACTGCGGTTCGACGCACCTGGAGCAGGTGCGGCGCGCGGTCCTCGAACACGGCGCGGATCTGGGTCTGGCGCACGACGGTGATGCCGACCGCTGCCTGGCCGTGGACGCCACCGGCGCGGTCGTGGACGGCGACGCCATCATGGCGATCCTGGCACTGGCCATGCGCGACAGCGGCCAGTTGGTCGACGACACGCTGGTGGCGACGGTCATGAGCAACCTGGGTCTGCACATCGCCCTGCGTGAGGCCGGAATCACGGTGCTCACCACGGCGGTCGGCGATCGGTACGTCCTGGAAGAGCTGCGGCGCGGCGGCTATTCACTCGGCGGCGAGCAGTCCGGACACGTGGTGTTCCCGCGCTTCGGCACCACCGGCGACGGCATTCTCACCGGCTTGAAGCTCATGGCGCGGATGGCCGAAACCGGCCGCGGCCTGGCGGATCTGGCATCCGTGGTGCGGACGGTCCCGCAGGTGCTGGTGAACGTCCCCGTCAGCGACAAGTCCGCTGTCGCGGCGGCTCCCTCGGTGCTGGAGGCGGTGTCCGAAGCCGAACGTGTGCTCGGCGATTCGGGTCGAGTTCTGCTGCGCCCCAGCGGAACCGAACAGCTGGTCCGCGTCATGGTGGAGGCCACCGATCTGGACCAGGCCCAGCGGCTGGCCGGTGACCTCGCGAAACTGGTAGCGGCGGTGTAGGACTCCGCCGCGCGTCAGCGGTCCTCGGTCAATCGGCCGCGCTCCATGCGCCATCGGCGGGTGGCGCGCACGGTATCGAGCATGCGGCGGTCGTGGGTGACCAGCAGCAGGGTGCCGTCGAAGGATTCGACCGCCTGCTCCAGCTGTTCGATGGCGGGCAGGTCGAGGTGGTTGGTGGGCTCGTCCAGCACGAGAAGGTTGACCCCGCGCGCTTGGAGCAGAGCAAGAGCGGCGCGGGTCCGCTCGCCGGGTGACAGGGTGTCGTTGGGGCGCAGCGCATGTGAGCCGCGCAGACCGAACTTCGCCAGCAGGGTACGGACCTCGGACTCCGGCCAGTCGGGCACCTCGGCGCTGAACGTATCGGCGAGCGTGGCGGTTCCGCGGAACAAGCCGCGGGCCTGATCCACCTCGCCGATGGCGACGCCGGAGCCCAGGGCGGCGGAACCGCTGTCCGGCACGGTCTTTCCGAGCAGCAGCGACAGCAGTGTGGACTTGCCCGAACCGTTGTCGCCGGTGAGCACGATGCGGTCGCCGAAGTCGATGCGCACGGTGACCGGCCCGAGCGTGAAGTCGCCACGCGCCACGGTGGCGCTGGAGAGTGTGGCGACCACCGTGCCGCTGCGCGGTGCGGCCGCGATGGACATGCGCAGCTCCCACTCCTTGCGCGGTTCCTCCACCGCGTCCAGGCGCTCGATGCGCTTGAGTGTTTGCTTGATCTTGGATGCCTGCTTCTCGGTGGACTCCGCGCGCATCTTGCGACCAGCCTTGTCGGAGTCCAGCTTGCGCGGATCCTTGGCCTTGCGGCGGGCGGTGCGCACGCCGTGTTCCATCCAGTTGCGCTGCATGGTGGCGCGGGCCTCGAGTCCGGCCTTGGTGTCGGCGAACTCCTCGTAGGCCTCGCGGGCGTGGCGGCGGGCGATCTCGCGTTCGGTCAGATACGAATCGTAGGAGCCGTCGTAGACGTCCACCCGCTGCTGGGCGAGATCCAGTTCGACGATGCGATTCACGGTGCGCGCCAGGAACTCCCGGTCGTGACTGACGACCATGAGGGGTGCGCGCACACCCGCCACGAACTGCTCCAGGCGTTCCAGGCCGTCCAGATCCAGGTCGTTGGTGGGCTCGTCGAGCAGCAGAATGTCGAAGCGCGACAACAGCACCGAGGCCAATCCGGCGCGGGCCGCCTGGCCGCCGGAGAGCACGGTCATGGGGGTGTCCTGGCCGTGTGGCAGACTGTCGGCGAGGCCGAGTTCGGCGGCTACCTCGGCAGCGCGCTGCTCCAGATCCGCGCCGCCGAGGGCCAGCCAACGCTCCAGGGCGGGGGAATACTCGTCCGCGCCGCCGTCGGCGAGCCGTTCGGCCGCCGCGTCCATGCGCCGCTGTGCGTCCGCGACACCGGTGCGGCGGGCCAGGAAGGCCATGACCGTCTCGCCCGCCAGCCGCTCGGGTTCCTGCGCGAGGTAGCCGACGGTCGCGTCGGGTGGGCTGAGCGCGATGCTGCCGTCCGCCGCCCGACCGGCGGCGAGCATGCGCAGCAGGGTCGATTTACCGGCCCCGTTCACCCCGACCCGGCCGATCACGT
>NZ_JASCXP010000289.1:0-9589 GCF_030010695.1 Nocardia sp. CC201C | reverse complement strand
TGACCACATGGTGTCCGGCCCGCACCGCCGCGTACACCGCGAACAGGAAGCCCACCGCGGGCACATCGAGGCCAACGGCCTGGTACCCCAGCGCGCAGGCCCCGGTCCCGGCCAGCACGGCGATCGGCGCGCGGCGGCGCGCCGCCAGCATCAGGCCGCTGGCAGCCAGCAGCGTGTAGCCGAGCGGGTCCAGGGCGGTGGGGGAGTGTCCGGCCGAGCGCCCGGCGAGGAGCAGGCTCGCGGCCACGCCGAGGGCGATCGCCCAGTCCACGATTCGTGCCCTGCTCATGCGCGCACACTAACCGGCCGATCGCGAAGCGGAAACCTACGGGCGGATGGTCTCCCGATACCGCGTCCGCGGTATGCCCACGGCGTCGGCGGTAGCGCGAAGTGTCCGCGCTCGCACGACGACTCGCGGCCGGTCCGGCGGACATGCTTCGAGGGCCCCGTTCTCGATCCGAAGGAAGCAGATCATGTCCAGTCGTCACCGGATCGCCTCCGCGACAGCCGTTCTCGTCACTCCTCTACTCGCCCCCGCGGTCGCGCACGCCGCGACGGGACCGGTCGCCGCCGGTGCCTACGAGCTCAGCGCCGGACGACTGGGCGGTCTCGTCGCCGCGCTCGCCGGAAGCGCCGGGGTCGTGGTCGGCGTGCCGGCTCTCACCCGGCGCGGTGGCCGGTTCGGCACCGGCTCCGCAGCGATCGTCGCCCTGGCGGCCGGACTGTTCGCGATCGTTCTCGGCGCGGTGGTCGTGGTGACCGCCGACGGCGGACTGGGCACCGGCAACGGGCTCGGTGGCGGCATCGTGGCCATGGTCATCGGGCTGTGCGCCGTGCTCGTCGGCGGGTTCGGCCGTACCCGCGCCCGCCGCGTCGGCTGATCCGAAAAGTGCGTCCGCCTCAGGCGGATTCGGCGGGAGCCCAGCGATTGGCGGTGAGGGTGAACCCCGGCAGGGCGTCGAGCGACATGGTGGCCTCGAAGATGCGCTCGTAGCCGGTGTGCGCGATGCGCCAGCGCCCATCGTCGCGGCGGTACCGGTCGCGGTAATAGGCGGCGCCCCGGATCAGCACCCGGTACTCGGGCACGATCACGGTGTCCTCCAGACACCAACTGCCCGTGGCGGTGTCGCCGTCCACCTCGATCTCCGGGTGGGTGGCGACGTGCACCGTGATGATGTTGGCGCTCAGTGCCGAGCGCATGTAGTCGACGATCGCGTCACGGCCGGTGAATCGCAAAGGCATACCGCCGGAGGGGGATCCGTAGTCACCGGTCGCGTCGGGGGTGAAGGTGTCGGCGAAGTCGTCCCACTGCTTGAGGTCCAGGGACCGCAGGTAGCGATATTTGAGGGAGCGGATGCTCTCCACGGCTTCCAGGTCCATACCGGACACCTTCCTGAGAACATGTTCTAGTTCGCAGCAGGGTAGAGCACTTGTTAAGCGATCGACAAGGGTTGCCGGTAAGACTGTGGCCCATGTTCAAGAAGTTGCTGGCAGCCGTCGGAGTCGGTGGGGCCGAGGTCGAGACCGAATTGCACACGCCCGGAGTGCAACCCGGCGGGACGGTGCACGGTGTCGTTCGCCTGCGCGGGGGGAGTGTCGAACAGGAGATCAACCGCGTCGCGGTGGAACTGGTGACTCGGGTCGAGATCGAGCACGCCGACGAGGAATACGACGCCTACCGCTCCTTCTGGTCCGCCGACGTGCACGGGCCGTTCGCCCTGGCGGCGAACGCGCCCTACGAATTCCCGTTCGCGCTGCACACTCCGATGGAAACCCCGATCACCTTCTACAACGGCCGGCATCTGCCCGGTATGGAGGTCTTCGTTCGCACTGTGGTCGAAGTCAGCGGTGCGGTGGACCCGGGCGACCGCGATCCGCTCGGCATCGGCGCGCTGCCCGCCCAGCACGTCGTTCTCGCCACCCTGGAGCAGTTCGGCTTTCCGCTGCATCGCGCCGACGTCGAAGCCGGTCGCCTGCGCGGCATCCAGCAGCAGCTGCCGTTCTATCAGGAGATCGAATTCGGCCGCTCGCACAACTATCCGCGGCTGAACCAGCTCGAGGTCACCTTCGTGGCCCGGCACGACGGGATGGATGTGGTGCTCGAGGCGGACAAGAAGGGCGGCTGGATCAGCGAGGGTCGCGATGTGTTCGACGTGATCCACGTCGACTACGGCGCTCTCGACCACACCGACTGGGCGTCGGTGCTGCACGACCGACTGGCAAAACTGTAACGTGTTCTCGAAATAGCCTCGGGCGGCACCGAGCGGTTGCTACCCTCCCGGCATGATCGCCACCCTGGTCTGGGGAACCGGCAATGTCGGCCGGGCAGCCATCCGCGCCGTCGCCGCGCATCCAGCGCTCGAACTCACCGGCGTCCTCGTGCACGACCCGAAGAAGGTCGGCCGGGACGCCGGTGACCTGGCCGGACTCGACACCGAACTGGGCGTCGCGGCCACCGACGACATCGACGCCGCGCTGGCGGACGGCCCCCGCGCCATCGTCTACGCCGCGTCCGGGGATATCCGCCCCGTCGAGGCTTTCACCGATATCGTGCGCGCCCTGCGCGCCGGAGCCGTGGTCGTCACGCCCGCGCTCTACGCCTTCTACGACCATCGCAGCGCCCCGGCCGATCTGCGTGAGCAGGTGCTGGAAGCGATTGCGGCGGGCGGTGGTTCGCTGTTCGTCTCCGGCATCGATCCGGGCTGGGGCAACGACGTGCTGCCCCTGCTCATGACCGGGCTCGCCAGCACCGTGGCGGTGGTGCGCTGCCAGGAGATCTTCGACTACAGCACCTACGACCAGCCCGATTCGGTGCGCTACCTGGTCGGCATGGGGCAGCCCATGGACTACGAACCGCCCATGCTCGCGGCGGGCGTCCCGACCATGGTGTGGGGCGGGCAGATTCGACTCATGGCGCGCGGACTCGGCGCGCAACTCGACGAGATCCGCGAGACCGTGGAGCGGCGCGCCCTGGACGAGGCCGTCGGCACCGAACTCATGGGAGAATTCGCCGCGGGCACACAGGGCGCGGTGCGTTTCGAGGTGCAGGGCATCGTCGGCGGCGAACCCCGCATCGTCATCGAACACGTCACCCGCATCCACGGCGGTTGCGCCCCCGACTGGCCCACCCCGCCCACCGGCGACGGCGCGCACCGCGTCATCCTCGAGGGCCGTCCCCGGATCGAGGTGAGCGTCGAGGCAACCGATGAGGGCGGCAATCGCTCCGCGGGCGGAAACGCCACGGCCGTGGGCAGATTGGTCGGGGCCATCGACTGGCTGGCCGCCGCGGAACCCGGACTCTACGACGCTCTCGACGTCCCGCTGCGCGCTGGCGTCGGCATTCTCGGAAAGGCACGCTCATGATCATCGACATTCCCGAGGGCAAGGATCCGATCGGCTACGTGTGGGGTGAGATGGTGCCCGGCATCGGGCTGGCCGCCTCCCGGTTCTCCCTGGCCGTCTATGAGCACACCACCCTGGGGCTGCGCGAATTCGAGGCCGCCCGACTGCGCATCGCCCAGCTCAACGGCTGTCTGTTCTGCCAGGACTGGCGCACCGAACGCGACGGGCAGAAGGTCGAGGACGGTTTCGACGCCGCGGTCACCGCATGGCGCACCACCTCGTCCTTCGACGAGCGCACCCGCATGGCGGCCGAGTACGCCGAACGCTACGCCCTCGACCATCACAATCTCGACGACGAGTTCTGGACCCGGATGACCCGGCACTACACGCAGGCCGAGATCGTGGAGCTCAGCATGTGCATCGGCTCATGGCTGGCCTTCGGGCGGCTCAATCACGTACTGGGACTGGATGCCGTCTGTGTCCTGCCCGGCCACCCGAACTCGCGGTAGGGCCACGGTTCATCACCGTATTCCACCACGCGTCGAGTGGACTGGGATGCGGCCAGACCGCCACCACGTCCTCGCCCTCGATGTCGTCGTCGCCACCGCTGGTATCGATATCGCTCACCGTCCGCGCCCTTCCCGGGACAGGAGGAACCTGTCTCATATCCGTTGTATCCCAAGAAAAGTCGGACCTCGCGGTTTTGGGAAGCGGCTGGCACGGGCGGCCGGGCATTCCGGGCCGCCGCGCACGCCGATTGCTCGATCTGTGCGGCGGCATTGCTCCCGCGCACGGTCCGGACCGAAATCGGCGCGGTAATGCGCGGCAGCTCCGCCGGCGATGTCGCGGTGATGTCGCCGAGCAGTCGCTGTATCGACGTCAGGCTGCCCTGTGGCACGTGAAAATGCCCGTGCCGCAAGGAGTTCGAGAAAGTGGTCTAGCGGGGTATACAGCGCTGGCCGCCGCCCGGCTCGCGGATTCCCGCCGCGTCAGGTGATGACGAGCAGTTCGGTGGGCGAGGCGATCTCGACGCGCAGTCCGGCCTTCTCCGCCACCCGCGCCAGTCCCCGCACGTCCGTGGGCTCGGCGCGGGTCAGCACCAGGGCGCGGGCCAGCAGTCCCTTGTGGTGTTTGTTGAAGTGGCTCACCACGGTTCGCGACCCGTCCGGCCGCTCGGTGAGCACGGTGGCCGTCACCGCACCCGGCACCCGGCCCAACTGCTGATAGGTGCCCGAACGCAGATCCACCACGAGCTCACCCTCGGTCTCGTCGCGCAGCGCCTGCGGCAGCACCTCCTTCCACACCGATTGCAGGGTCGGCAGTCCGGGCAGCTTGGAACCACCCGAGAGCCGGTACGCCGGAATCGGATCGCCCGCGCGCACCACCCCGAACAGTGCCGAGCCGATGCCGACCCGCGCCTGCGCCTTGGCCCGCTGCGCCTTGGTGAAGGAGGCGGCGTCGAGTGCGTCGTAGAGCACCCCGGTGTAGCGGTCCAACGCGGGCCGGGTGGGGGAGGAGCGCAGCGCCGCGTTGCGCGCGATCTCGGCGTCAGCCCCCTTCCCCAGGCCCAGCGCGGTGCGGGCGGTGTCGGGGTCGGCCGCCAGCGCCGTCAACTCGGTGCAGAGCCGGTCGCGCACCTTCGTGAGCTGCGGCAACGACAGGGCGTCCAGGTCCAGCGGACCGCCCGATCCGCCATCGGACTTGGTTTCGGAGGGAGGCAGCAGCACCAGCACGAGCGAACACGGTAATCCCTTACGGAGTTCCCCTGCGCAGCGGCTACGCTGTGGAGCCGTGATCACCCGCCTCTCCCACCTGTTCCTGCGCACGCTGCGCGACGACCCCGCCGACGCCGAGGTGCCCAGCCACAAACTGCTGGTGCGCGCCGGATACGTGCGGCGCATCGCGCCCGGTGTCTACTCGTGGCTGCCGCTCGGCCTGCGCGTGCTGCGCAAGGTCGAGAACGTGGTCCGGGAGGAAATGGACGCCATCGGCGCCCAGGAGATCTCACTGCCGGCGCTGTTGCCGCGCGAACCGTACGAGGCCACCAACCGCTGGACCGAATACGGCGACGCCCTCTTCCGGCTCAAGGACCGCAAGGGGCAGGACTACCTGCTCGGCCCCACCCACGAGGAATTGTTCGCGCTCACCGTGAAGGGCGAGTACAACTCCTACAAGGATCTGCCCGTCACCCTGTACCAGATCCAGACCAAGTACCGCGACGAGGGCCGCCCGCGCGCGGGCATCCTGCGCGGGCGCGAGTTCATCATGAAGGACTCGTACTCCTTCGACCTCGACGAGGACGGGCTGAAGAACAGCTACAACGCCCACCGCGAGGCGTACCAGCGCATCTTCGACCGGCTCGGCGTCAAGTACGTGATCGTGGCCGCCACCTCCGGCGCCATGGGCGGATCGGCGTCCGAGGAATTCCTGGCCGACAGTCCGGTCGGCGAGGACACCTACGTCATCTGCCGCGCCTCCGGTTACGCCGCGAACGTGGAGGCGGTGGTCACCCCCGCGCCGCCGGAGGTCCCCATCGAAGGCCAGGCCGAGGCCGTCGTGCACGACACCCCGGACACCCCCACCATCGCCACGCTGGTCGACTGGGCCAACGGCGCCGGAATCGCCGAGCGGCTGGGCCGCCCGGTGACCGCCGCCGACACCCTCAAGAACGTCATGGTCAAGCTGCGCTACCCGGACGGCAAGACCGAGATCCTCGGTGTCGGCATCCCCGGCGACCGCGAGGTCGACGACAAGCGCCTCGAGGCCGCCGTCGAACCGGCCGAGGTGGAGATGCTCGACGACGCCGACTTCAAGGCCAACCCGTTCCTGGTGAAGGGTTACATCGGCCCGAAGGCGCTGCTCGCCAACGGCATTCGCTACCTGGTCGATCCGCGCGTGGTGAGCGGCACCGCCTGGATCACCGGCGCGGACGAGCCGGGCAAGCACTACGTCGGCCTGGTCGCCGGGCGCGACTTCACCCCGGACGGCACCATCGAGGCCGCCGAGGTGCGCGACGGCGACCCCTCACCCGACGGCCGCGGCGTTCTCGAGGCCGCACGCGGTATCGAGATCGGCCACATCTTCCAGCTCGGCCAGAAGTACACCGACGCCTTCGACGTCGACGTGCTCGGCGAGAACGGTAAGCCGGTGCGCCTCACCATGGGCTCCTACGGCGTCGGCGTCTCCCGCATGGTGGCCGTGGTCGCCGAGCAGATGCACGACGACAAGGGCCTGCGCTGGCCGCGCGAGATCGCACCCTTCGACGTGCACGTCGTCATCGCCAACAAGGACGCCGGCGCTCGGGCCGGAGCCGAACAGGTCGCGGCGGAACTGAACTCGGCCGGACTCGAGGTGCTGCTCGACGACCGCACCGCCTCCCCGGGCGTGAAGTTCAAGGACGCCGAACTGCTCGGCATGCCGCTGGTGCTGGTGGTCGGCCGTGGTTGGGCCGACGGCAAGGTGGAACTGCGCGACCGCTTCGCCGGGACCGGCGACGAGATACCCGCCGAGGACGCCGTGCGGGCGGTGCTCGCCAAGGCGCGCGGCTGAGTCGGGCGGTCGCCCGGGCTCGTGCGGCCCGCACCCGCTCCGTGGAATCGCTCGGCATGTCGCGATGAGACCGCGGCCGCCGAGATCCAGGCACGGGGCCGTCGGGAGGATGGGGTATTGCCCCGGGTGCACCGGGATCGACCACCGCGATGGTGAGCGGAGCGGCGGCCACGGCGGCGCGGAGCCCGTGCTGGGTCGTGGGGCGCGGTGCGGTCGGTCGGGAGCGTTCGCATTCGATCGACTGTCGTCGATTCGCTCGTGCGACGCCTCTCGGTCCCGCGGCCGCCGAGTCTCAGGTGCGCGGTACGAACCGCACGAAGGGGATCCGCTCGCCGACGGCGCGGAAATCGTCCTGTGAGCCGTCGACCTTGTAGCCCATCAGCCGGGGGAGCAGCTTCTCCGCCGCGCGTCGGTGTTCGACGGCATAGCGGGCGAACACCTCCGCACCGTCCTGCTGCGGCACGAATTCGGCCGTGACCGGAATGGTGCGACGCCCGACCTCGATGGTGACGTCCGGTGTCTTCTGCAGATTGCGGTACCACGCGGCGGTGGGGCCCCAGCCGGACGCCACGATGTAGCTGCCGTCCGCCGGGTCGTGGTGCACGACCTCCAGCACCACCTCGCGGGGTTTGCCGCTTTTGCGGCCGATGTGATGCAGCAGCATCATGCGGCCGCCGAGGAGCCAGCCGAGACGCCAGTGGTAGAGGTGGATCGGCAATCGGAAGAACCAGCGCTTCAGGCCGGTCGGCGGGCCGATGTTCTTCACGATATCCACTCCGATACTCCTTCCGTCGGGACGGCGCGACCGCCGTCGGCATCGCGATGGTCGATGGGCGGTGTTCCGCCGCGATGCCCCGGCGGAACCCCGGAGTTGCTATTCCGCCCGCGGATTCGGTGTGTCGTCACGCCGGGGCGACGGCGCGGGGGAGCGGGGTGGTTGCACGAGCCCGTACAGCACGGCGGCGATCGAATCTTCGGTGTGGCGCAGCCGCAGTGCGCGATGGATGACCAGCCCGTCGACGGCCGCCATGACCGCCGCCGCGCCGCGGTGTGGGTCGGCGACGCCGTGCACGGCGAACCAGTCGCCGAGCCGGGCCACGAATTCGTCCAGCACCGCCGCGACGGCCGCCCGCAGCGTCGCGTCCCGGGTGGCGGCCAGGGCGGTCTCGGTGAAGAGCAGGGTGGCCGGATTGTCGCCGGTGTAGGT
Organism: Nocardia sp. CC201C; assembly: GCF_030010695.1. NCBI lineage: Bacteria > Bacillati > Actinomycetota > Actinomycetes > Mycobacteriales > Nocardiaceae > Nocardia > Nocardia sp. CC201C. Next base: position 1,491 of record NZ_JASCXP010000289.1, on the reverse strand, counting down.
GGCCGTGATCGCCAGCAGGGCGTCCACGGCTTCGGTGGGAGTGGTGACGCTGTCGAGTAGATCCCCCATCCGGGTGGTGGCCGCCCGCAGCTCCTGGGTAACAGCGTCGGTCAGCAGTGCCTGGAGCGATGAGTAGTGATAGTGCACGACGCTCGGGTTCACTCCGGCGCGTTCGGCGAGCACCCGGGTGCTGACCGCGGACCAACCCCGTTCGGGGATGAGCGTGACCGCCGTCCGTCGCAGCCGCTCACGCACCTCATGTCCGCGCATCGCCGCTGGTGAAACCATGTACTACACCTCCCGGGAACCGCGCTGGCGACTATGTCGAACATTCGTCCTGTACGACTGCCCTGTACGAATGACCCGAATCTACCCCGGAAAGATCGATCGGTCCAGATGCGCTCCCGAGCGGTGCCCCGCTCGCGCGTATCACGCCGGGTACCGACGCCGCCCGCCGCGATACCTCGGATGCTCAATGATCAGGCGAATGCCGCTCTGCGGCTGAGCCCGGCGAGCCATGGCCGGGCGCGGCGACGTGACTCAGTTGTACGACTGGGCGACCCCGTCGAGCAGACGCTCCAGCGTCTCGTAACTCGGCAGGTCGGCCACATCGATGAGATTCGCGGTGACGGGCACCCGATTGCGCTGGGCCACGTCGGTGAACAATTCGGCGTCGCCGGTGCGGAAGCCGTATTCGGCGGCCAGCCGCTGCAATTCCGGGTCGGTGGAAAGCAATTCACCGAGCCGGTCGCCGCTGTCGCTGAGCGGCACCACCGTGTGATGCGACATCACCGTCGGCGACGGGTACAGCATGACCATGTCCGGCTTCAACTCCCCGTGCACCGCCGCCTCGACGTACTGCGCCTCGTACGCCCACACCAGCGGCGTGGTGCCCATCCCGGTCGACAGGTACTCCCGGAACGGCCCCTCACTGCTGTTCTCGGTGTAGCCCTGCCGGGTGAACAGCCGGGCCACCCGCGAGAGCGCGTGCTCCTCGGCCGCGGCCCCGCGCACCACCGAATGTTCGTTCGCCACATGGGATGCCACCGCCAGGTACATGGCGGCCGAGTTGGAGGTGCGCGGATCGGTGGTGGAGATCAGCATGTGCTTGCGCACCGGATAGGCGGTATTGCCCGGCAACTGGTCCCACTGCGTCCCCCGCTCGACCAATTCCAGGTACTTCGCCATGTCCAGCACCGGCGTCGGGCCGGGCCGCACCGCACCCGCCGCCGTGAGCAGGTCCACGATCGGCCGAAAGGTCGCGACGATCATGGGGGAGGAGAACGGCGTGTACTTCGCGCTCACCCCCACCTGTCGTTGAATGCGCTCCGCCGCCACCGAACTCGACGGGAACGCGAAGTCGTAGTCCGCCAGGTCCACCGAGGTGGCGATCTGCCGCGACCCCGCCGGGTCCACCTCCACCGTCAGGCCGTGTCCCGCCAGCGTCTCGATCACCCGGGGATCACCGAAGAACGCCGCCTTCTCGGATCC
>NZ_JASCXP010000288.1:0-9599 GCF_030010695.1 Nocardia sp. CC201C | reverse complement strand
GTTCGGCGGTGTCTGCACCGCGGAACCGCTCTCGCATTCCATGCCGCCGGACAGGCTCACCGATCCGGTGGGTGTGCAGTTGCCGATCCCGGATCCGGTTCCGGAGCCGGAGTTCCCGCCGGAGCCGGAGGGCGGGAAGCTCGATCCGGTGCTCCAGTCCGGGGTGGTCGACCCGGTGGCCCAGCCGATGAGCTGGTTTGCGATGTGGTGGGCATGATCGACGACCGCGACGGGTTGTAACAGCAGGTCGATGAAGGAGGCCATGTGCGCCCCTTTCGTTGATCCACCGGCGAGGGTGGGTGTGAGATGGAACACGGGGAGGCTAGCCGCCATTGGGTCAATGCACAATCACACTGGTAGACAAGCTATTTCAAAAGTGAAACATAGGCATTCGCTATCGCTTCGCAACCATTTCGCCCGGTGGGCTACTCTCCGGACATGCCCTACGTTCCCACCGTCGAACGCCTCCGCCCCTTCGGAGCCACCATCTTCGCCGAGATGACCGAACTCGCCGTTCGCCACGGCGCGATCAACCTCGGTCAGGGGTTTCCGGACAGCGACGGTCCCGCCGGCATGCTCGAGGTGGCGCGGCAGTGCATCGCCGACGGTCTGAACCAGTACCCGCCGGGCCGCGGCATGCCCGTGCTGCGCCGAGCCATCGCCGCCGATCGCGCCCGCCGCTACGGCACCGCCTACGACCCCGACAGCCAGGTGCTGGTCACCGTCGGCGCCACCGAGGCCATCGCGGCCACCATCCTCGGCCTGGTGGAGCCGGGGCGCGAGGTGGTGCTCATCGAGCCGTACTACGACTCCTACGCCGCCGCCGTCGCCCTCGCCGGGGCCAAGCGCCGCACCGCCCGGCTGGTTCCCGACGGCGACGGCTTCGCGCTGGACCTGGACAGCCTGCGTGCCGCCATCACCCCCGAAACCCGCATGCTGCTGGTGAATTCGCCGCACAATCCCACCGGCACGGTACTCGGCCGCGCGGACCTCACCGCCATCGCCGAACTCGCCGTCGAACACGACCTCCTCGTCATGGCCGACGAGGCGTACGAGCACCTGGCTTTCGACGGGCACGAGCACATCAGCATCGCCACGCTGCCGGGCATGCTCGAGCGCACGGTCGTGATCTCCAGCGCCGCCAAGACGTTCAGCGTCACCGGTTGGAAGATCGGCTGGGCCTGCGCTCCCGCGCCGCTGCTGGACGGCGTGCTGGCCGCCAAGCAGTTCCTCACCTTCGTCGGCGGCGGCCCCTTCCAGCCCGCCGTCGCGCACGCCATCGAGCACGAACAGCGGTGGGTGGCCGACCTGCGGGAAGCACTGGCGGACAAGCGGCTTCGGCTCTCGTCCGCTCTGGCCGAGGCCGGGTTCGCGGTGAAGCGCAGTGACGGAACGTATTTCGTCTGCGCCGACATCACCCTGCTGGGCGCGACCGACGCCCTGGCGTTCTGCCGTGAGCTGCCCGCACGCCTCGGGGTGGTCGCCGTGCCGGTGAGCGTATTCGCCGACGACCGTGCCGCCTGGAACCATCTGGTGCGCTTCGCCTTCTGCAAGCGGGACGAGACCATGGAGGAGGGGGTGCGGCGGCTGCGCGCCGGTGTCCAGGTGGGCTGACCCGGTCGGCACGGCCGGAAATAGTCGGCCGTGTGGGTCGTCCGCCCCGGCCCCGCCGGGTGGCGCCCGGTGCGCGGCCTCGGATCAGGCGGGCACCGGCCGCGCCCGGTCGGCGGCGAGCAGGGCGGCCATCGCGCCCAGCATGGTCCCGGTCACCCACCGCTGCACCCGCTGCCACAGCGGCCGCCCGCTCAGGAAGCCCGCGACCGCCCCCGCGCCCAGCACGATCAGACCGTTCACGGCCAGGGCGATGGCGATCTGCACCGCGCCCAGGCACAGGCTCTGCAACCACACCCGCCCGTGCTCGGGCGTCACGAACTGCGGGATCAGCGCCATGTACATGATCGCGATCTTGGGATTGAGCAGGTTCGTCACCAACCCCATGGTGAACAGTCGCCGCGTCGGATCGGCGGGCAGCGCGTCGGGGGCGAACGCCGAGATGCCGCCGGGGCGCAGCACCTTCCAGGCCAGCCAGGCCAGATAGGCGGCCCCGGCGAACTTGATCGTCAGGTACAGGCCGGGCACCACCGCGAAGACCGCGGTGATTCCGGCCGTCGCCGCGCCCAGATAGCACGCGAAGCCGACCGCGACGCCCGCCAGCGAGACGAATCCGGCCCGTCGTCCCTGCGACACCGTGCGGGAGACGAGGTACATCATGTTCGGTCCCGGGGTGAGCACCAACCCCAGCGCCGCGGCCGCCACGCCCAGTATCGCCGTCGCCTCGATCATGCGGTCGATACTCCCCGGCCCGTGTGCCTGCTGTCGCGGGCCAGTCGGCAACCACTGGCCCGGCCGATCACGAGCGCAGCGTGCCCGGATACAGGTATTCGTCGGCGGGCGGTTCCTCGCGGTCCAGCCAGGCGGTGAAGAACCCGGTCAGATCGTGGCTCGTGCGGGACCGCACGAACTCGCGGAACTCCGGCATGGACGCGTTGCCGTAGGCGTGCCCGACCACGAAATCCCGGATGGCGGAGAAGAACACGTCGTCGCCGAGGGTGCGGCGCAGGGCGTGCAGGAACAGCGGGCCGCGGTAGTAGACGGAGGTGAACTCGTACCCCACGCCCGGATCCTGGAGTTTGATCTGCCAGAACTTGGGATTGTCGTAGAACTCGGCCACGGTGTCGCGGTACTCCGCGTCGACGTCCCTGCCTTCCTTGCGCTCCGGCCACAGATAGTCGGCGGTGTAGCTGGCGAAGCATTCGTTCAGGCAGATATCCGACCACTGCCGCACCGACATGGAATCGCCCCACCACTGGTGAGCGATCTCGTGCACCACGGTCTGCAGATCCGTCCACGGCGCGTAGATGGGCCGGGTCTGGGTTTCGAGCGAGAACTCCAGGTCGGTGTCGACGTAGATGCCGCCCGCCACATCGAAGGGGTAGGGCCCGTACAGTTCCTCGCCGAAGTCGAGAATCTCCGGCAGCCGCAACTCGTTCTCCTTGGCGTCCACCGCATCCGGTGCGAACGCGCTCAGCAGCGGGGTGCCGTCGGCGCGGCGCTGTTCCAGGAATTCGAAGCGGTCGATGGCGACGGTGGTGAGGTAGCCGATCACCGGATGCCGCGACTCCCACCGCGTGGTCCGGCGACCGTCGGTCACCGTATCGGTGGTCTTGGCGCCGTTGGACATGACCTCCCACTCCTGCGGCACCGTGGCGGTCAGCGTGAAAGTCGCCTTGTCCGTTGGCGTGTCGTTGAGCGGGTACCAGCTGGTGGCCGAATGCGGCTCGCCCGCGACGAAGGCCCCGCCGCTGGGGGAGACGTACCAGCCGGAATTCTCGTCCGCACCCACCGGCCCCGCGTAGTCGACCTCGACCGTGAACGGCAGGCCGGGCAGCAGCGGCAGCAGCGGGGTGACGACGAGTTCGTGTTCGTCGGTGCGGTCGAACCGGGCGGGCAGATCGTTCACCGTCACCGTCGTCACCTCCGGACCGGCATAGTCCAGATTGAAGGTGCGCAGCGCCTGGGTGGCCCGGGCGTGCACCCGGGCCGAACCGGTCAGGTGCCGGGTGGGCGGGTCGTAGTCGATCGCGACGTCGTAATGGGTGGCGTCGTAGCCGCCATTGCCGTCCAACGGGTAGTAGGGGTCACCGAGCCCGGGCGCACCCGCCAGCGGATCGACCGGCTGTGCCTGCGCGGGAGCGGCCGAGGCGGCCGACGCCAACGCGACACTCGCCACCGCGTACCGCCACCACCTGCGAGAAGTCACCGAGCTGCCCCTTTCCGGCATCCCTTGCCGATCAGCCGATGCTAACCGCCGCGTGTCAGTGGCTGGTGCCCGACACCGCCACGCTCGCGCCCAGCCCGAAGATCATGACGCCGCCCGCGCCGCCGACCGCCTCCAGCCGCTTGGGTGAGCGCGCGAACCAGCTGCGCGCCGTCCCAGCGAGCAGCGCCCACGCGCTGTCCGAGACCAGGGCGATGAGCAGGAAGGCCAGGCCCAGAATCAGCATTTGCAGCGGTATCGCCCCGCTCGCCGGATCGACGAACTGCGGCAGCACCGCCGAGAAGAAGATGATGGCCTTGGGGTTGCTCACCCCGACGAGGAACGCCTGGCGCAGCATCTTGTTCCGATGCGCCGGCTCCACGTCGGCCCGCAACGCTGCCCGCAGTGACTTGCGGTCGCGGATGGCCTGGATGCCGAGGTACATCAGGTAGAGCGCCCCGACCACCTTCACGATGGTCAGCGCGACCGCGGACGCGGCGACCAGGGCGCCCAGCCCGGCGGCGACGCACAGGAGGACCAGCAGCACCCCGACCGAATGGCCGAGCACCGACAGCAGGGCCGCCCGCCGTCCGTTGGCGAGGGCGCGTCCGATGACGAAAAGTACACCGGGACCGGGGATTACGATCAGAACGGTGGCCGCGACGAGAAAGGCCAGCAGATTTGCGGCGGGGATCATCGACTCAGTGTATGCGCGTGCACCTATCTCCGGTCCACGGAATATCAGGTCCCGCGCAGCTCGTCCGGCAGCTGCTGCGGATCGATGAGCAGTCGTTTGGCGTCGACCCGGCGCACCTTGGCGGCGAGGTCCAGATTGTCGGTGAGCAGCTGCCATTCCACCTCGTGGATGGTGGTGCGGGCACGCTCGATGACATTGAGATCCCGGGTGCCCCAGGCGATGGGCATCATGGTCACCGCATGCCACAGCTCGCCCACGGAGGCGGGGGCGCGGTCGATGCGCACGGTCACCGAGGGCACCCGCTCCCCGGCGCGGATCCGGTGGCCGGGCAGACTGCGGACCGTGCGGGTGACCAGCGCGTAGCGCGGACCGTCGGCGGTGGGCTTGGCCAGATCCACCAGGGCCAGCAGGGTGGTGCCCTTGGCGGTGCTCTCCGAGACGACCGCGGGGACGAGCGCGCCGGTGGCGTAGAGCTTGTCGATGCGGGCGCGATGCGGGGTCCACAGTCCCACGAACAGCGCGGTCGCCGCGCCCAGGGCGAAGGCGACGGCGAGCAGGTAGGACCACGGGTGGTCGAGCCAGATGAGGTAGCCGGTCCCCACGCCGAGCACGATCGACGCGGCGATGGCGAGCACCCGAATCCGCCGCAGGTAGGCGGCGACCTCGTTGACCGTTCGGGCATGCTCACGATCGACCGTGAATTCGAAGCGCCGTCGCACGTCGGTTCCCTCCCGCCCTTTTATGGAGGCTGCCGCTCCATTTTTATCCTATCGCCGGACCCAGTAGGTCGTCCGCATCCGTGATGCGGTAGGCGTACCCCTGCTCGGCCAGGAAACGCTGTCGGTGCGCCGCGTATTCGGCGTCCAGGGTGTCCCGGGCGACCACGGAGTAGAAGTGCGCCTGCCCGCCGTCCTGTTTCGGCCGCAGCAGACGGCCCAGCCGCTGCGCCTCCTCCTGCCGCGATCCGAACGTGCCCGAGACCTGCACCGCCACCGACGCTTCCGGGAGGTCGATGGAGAAATTGGCGACCTTCGAGACCACCAGCACCGGAATCTCGCCCTGCCGGAACGATTCGAACAGCGCCTCCCGCTCCTTGGTGCGGGTGGAGCCCTGGATCACGGGTGCGTTCAGATGCTCGCCCAGTTCCTCCAGCTGATCCAGATAGGCCCCGATGACCAGGCTCGGCGCGTCGCGGTGCTGCGCCAGAATCGATTCCACCACCGCGAGTTTGGTGCGCGCGGTGGAGCACAGCTTGTAGCGCTCCTCGGGTTCGGCGGTGGCGTAGGCCATGCGCTCGGCGTCGGTGAGCGTCACCCGCACCTCGACGCAGTCGGCGGGCGCGATCCAGCCCTGCGCCTCGATGTCCTTCCACGGCGCGTCGTAGCGCTTGGGGCCGATGAGGGAGAACACGTCGCCCTCGCGGCCGTCCTCGCGCACCAGGGTGGCGGTCAGGCCCAGCCGCCGCCGCGATTGCAGATCGGCGGTCATGCGGAAGACCGGCGCGGGCAGCAGGTGCACCTCGTCGTAGATGACCAGGCCCCAGTCCCGGCTGTCGAAGAGTTCGAGGTGGCGGTACTCGCCCTTGGTCTTGCGGGTGATCACCTGATAGGTGGCGATGGTGACCGGGCGGATCTCCTTGCGCTCGCCGGAGTATTCGCCGATCTCGTCCTCGGTGAGCGAGGTGCGGGCCAGCAGTTCGCGCCGCCACTGCCGCCCGGCCACGGTATTGGTGACCAGGATCAGGGTGGTCGCCTTGGCCTTGGCCATGGCCGCCGCGCCCACCATGGTCTTGCCCGCGCCGCAGGGCAGCACCACCACGCCGGAACCACCCGCCCAGAAGGAGTCGGCGGCCATCTCCTGGTAGTCGCGCAGGTGCCAGCCGCCGGATTCGAAATCGAGGTCGATGGGGTGCGCCTCGCCGTTCACGTACCCGGCCAGATCCTCGGCGGGCCAGCCGATCTTCAGCAACGCCTGCTTGATGTGGCCGCGTTCGGAGGGGTGCACGATCACGGTGTCGTCATCGAGGCGGGTGCCGAGCATGGGCGCGATCTTCTTGTGCCGCAACACTTCTTCCAGCACCGCGCGATCCAGCGAGACCAGCGTGAGCCCGTGCGCCGGATGCTTCACCAGTTGCAGCCGCCCGTAGCGGGCCATGGTGTCGACGATGTCCACCAGCAGCGGCTGCGGCACCGCGTACCGCGAATAGGTGACGAGCGCGTCCACCACCTGCTCGGCGTCGTGTCCGGCCGCTCGCGCGTTCCACAGCGCCAGCGGCGTGATCCGATAGGTGTGCACGTGCTCGGGCGCGCGTTCGAGCTCGGCGAACGGCGCGATCGCCTGCCGCGCCGCGTCGGCCGACTCGTGGTCGACCTCCAGCAGCAGCGTCTTGTCGCTCTGCACGATCAATGGACCGTCGGTCATGCCACCTCCTGGATCGGGCCCGCCCACCCGGGCCGTCGACCATTCTTCCCGAAGCCGCCGACACCGCGCCGGGTCCCGCGGGCGTGTTCCTTCCCGGTGGCGGGTCGGTGCTGTGACAATCGCGGTGTGACCGGGTGAAGTTCATTCGTCGGAAAGCCCGCAAGACCCCAGTTTCGATGGCTAAGATCACACCCCATTTGGACGTACGTCCAGCTAATTGGAGTCGACGGACAGCGGGTGATTCGATGCGCGGGGTCGGAGCGGGGGACGACGCGGGCGGACGGCGACGGCGCGGGCGCTGGGTGGCGGGCCTCGCCGCGATGGTGATCGGGGCAGCGCTGCTGGTGGCGACACCGGGGGCGGCGGCGCCGCCCGCGCTGCCGGATATCCACGTCGAGGACGATCGGTTCGTCGACGAGGCGGGGCGCACCGTGCTGCTGCACGGCGTCAACAATGTGGACAAGGAAGCCCCCTACATCGAACTCGGCGACGGCTTCACCCTGACCGCCGAGGACGCGGAACTACTCGCCCGGCACGGATTCAACGTGGTCCGGCTCGGCGTCGCCTTCGACGGCCTCATGCCCACCCGGGGCGTCGTCGACACCGCGTACCTGGACCGGGTCGCCGCGGTGGTGGACCTCCTCGCGGCGCGCGGCATCTACACGCTGATCGACAATCACCAGGACGGACTGTCGAAGATCTGGGGCGGCAACGGCTTTCCCGAATGGTCGCTGCGCTCCCGGCCCGGCGCGCTGGAGCCGAATCCGGGCTTCCCGCTCTACTATCTGATGCCCAGTATGAATCGCGGCTGGGATGAGGTGTGGCACAACGACAATGGGGTGCTGGACCAGCTCGGCGTCGCACTCGGCGCGCTGGCCGCGCGGTTGGCGGAGCGGCCGGGCATGCTCGGGATCGAGCTCATGAACGAGCCGTGGCCGGGTTCGGCCTTCCTGTCCTGCTTCCCCGACGGCTGTCCCGGCTTCGACGCCGTCTACCAGGCGGCCATGCAGCGGCTGACCGATGCGGTGCGTGCCCGCGCCGCCGATCTGATGATCTTCTGGGAACCCAATGTGACCTGGAACGAGACCATGCCCACCAACCTGGGCAAGAATCCGCCCATCACCGCGCCCGATATCGGCTTCGCGCCGCACGACTACTGCATTCCCAGCCAGCTGGCCATCTACCTGGGCCTGCCCGACGGGCTGCGGGCCCTGTGCGGGGTGCAGCAGGACAAGACCTGGGGCAATATCGACGCCTTCACCCGCCGCACCGGGATACCCACGCTGGTGACCGAGTTCGGCGACGGTGACGCCACCGTGCTGCGCAATACGCTGGTGCGCGCCGACGAGCGCTTCATCGGCTGGATGTACTGGCACTACGCCTCCCGCTTCGGGGCGGGCGGTCCGCGCCCCGATCCCTTCCACGGCGAGCTCGGCCGCGAACTCGTGCGCACCTACCCCCGTGCCACCGCGGGCGTGCCCGGCCGGATGGTCTTCGATCCCGCCGACGGCGACTTCGCCTACCGCTATAGTCCGCGTCCCGCCACCGGGCCGACCGAGATCTACGTATCGGATCTGCACTATCCGGACGGGTACCGGGTGCGAGTGGAGGGCGGCACGGTCACCTCGGCTCCGGGGGCGCGGGTGGTGACGGTGGTCGCCGACACGAGTGCGCCGGTCTCGGTGTACGTCAACCGGCCCGATTCGGCGGGCGAGACCGTTCCGGAGGGGCCGGTCGGCACCGGATCGGCGAGTGGTGGTTCGATCGAGTCCGGTTCCGCCGGAACGGGTTCGGGCGATTCGGGGTCGGCGGTGCCGGGCTCGGCGGCCACCGGCTCCGCGGGGTCGAGTTGAGGCTGTGCCGCCCCGGAAACCCGGGGCGCGCCGGTCTGTAACGGGACGGCGATCCGGCACGACACACGGGCGCGAGACCCATAGCTGGTCATGTGCCCAGATAATTGAGAGGGAACACTTGTGAACTACTTCAGTCTGCAGTTGCTCAACAACTTCCTACCCATGATCCTCAACCTGTCGCTGCTGGGCATGCGCGGCGGTGGGATGTACTACTACTGATCCGCCGCTCCATCGCGGGACTGATGCGGTCGCCGGTCGCCTGCGGGTACCCTCAGGCCGTTCACGGCGGCCGTGAACGGTTCGGTGAGAAAGGTTTTCGCAGGTGAAGTTCGCACCAACGAGGCTTATCGCGCGCCTCGTGCTGGCTCTCGTGGCGGTCGCCGCGCTGGCCGGATGCTCGATGTTCCAAGAGGCCAGCAAGTCCGACACCGCGAAGGCGCAGGTCGGTGACTGCATCAATGTCATCTCCGGGTCCGCGGTCGACTCCGAGACGGAGCCGGTCGACTGCTCCTCCGAGAAGGCCGTCTACAAGGTCATGGACGTCCACGACACCCAGACCGAGTGCAAGGAGGAGTACACCTCCTACGAGGAGACCCTGAACGGCGGCACCACCGCGTTCCTGTGCCTGGCCCCCAACTTCAAGGAGGGCGCCTGCTACAACGAGAGCCCCACCACCGGATACAAGAGCGTGGACTGCTCCGCTCCGGAGGCGTCGTTCAAGGTGACCAAGCGCATCGACGGACAGACCGACGAGTTCCTCTGTGATACCGCGGCCATCGGCTACCGCATCGTCCCGGATCCCAAGATGACC
>NZ_JASCXP010000287.1:0-9638 GCF_030010695.1 Nocardia sp. CC201C | reverse complement strand
GTGACCGGCTGCCCGGCGGACTCCAGCAGGCGGCGGGCCTGCCGGGCCTGGATGTCGGTCATCGCGCCCATGAGTTGACCGGTGTCGGGATCGGTCAGGTGGAAGTGGTGGGTGAGCAGCACGGGGACTCTGTTCCGCGACAGCATGGCGGCGTGGTCGCAACCGGCGTTCGCGGTGTCGGTGGCCCATGCCCGACCCCACTCCGGGTCGTACTCCTTCAGATGTTGCGGCGGGGTGGCGGCGGCACCGTCGCCGGTGCCGTCACCCATCATGAACGCGATACCGGGATGCAGGAATTCGGGTAGTTCACGCGGCGCGGCGGCGACCATGCCGTCCCAGTCTCCGATCGACCATTGCGGGCCGAGCCACTTGGCCCACAGGGTGAAGATCGGACCCAGGGTCTGTGCCATGCCGGGACCGTAGGGCGGGGTCGCCTGGGAGGCGAACAGCGGCGGATCCTCGAGGATCGCGCCCCGGAGCAGACCGGGCTTGGCGTAGGCGGCCAGCCAGGCGGCGACGACGCCGCCGGAGGAGTTGCCCGCGACCAGGGTGGGCCGCCCGATCACCAAGTCGATGAACCGTTCGACATCGCTGCCCCAGATGTTGAGGTTGTAGCGCCCCGGAGTCCACGTGGAGCGCCCCTGCCCGCGCAGGTCGATGGCGAACACCCGGAACCGGTCGGTCAGCAACGGAATGGCGTCCTCGTAACCCCACCAAGATTCCCCCTGGGCGGGAATGAGCAGCAGCGGCGGAGCGGCGGGATCGCCCGCGGCGACGTAGTTCATGCGAATCTCGCCGAGATCCACGGTGTGCTCGTCGAACCTGTGCGCGACGAAGGTATCCGCGCGGTCCGCGGCTTCGGAAATGCCCATGATCGTCGATCCTCCCCTGGTGAACGGACCGGCAGTCGAACGGCTGCACGCCAGCGCGTCAGCCAACTGCTGGTGATCATCTGTGTGAACCCACCGTAGAAATCAGCTAGGACAGCTCGCGCCCTAGCTCACCGGAGCGACAATGTAACCCCCGCCACACGTGACCGCCCGTATCGCAATACGATTCGACCGGTCCGGCTATTCGACCGGGCTGAAGCCCACCATCCACGGCACCCCGAACCTATCGGTCACCATCCCGAATCCCTCCGACCATTCGGTCTTGCCGAAGGGCATGGTGACTTCGCCGCCCGCCCCGAGTTCGGTGAAGATGCGTTCGGCTTCCTCGCGGAGGTCGAGGTCGACCGAGACCGCGTAGGGCGGGTTGGCGGTGTTCACCGTCTCGCCGGGCGGGCAGTCGGAGGCCATGAGCAGGTGGGCGGTGCCGCGCAGCGGGAGGGCCACGTGGGCGATGAGGTTCTTGGCTTCGTCGGAGAGTTCGTCACCGCCGCCCATCTCACCGAAGCGGGTGATGTCGAGTTCACCGCCGAAGACGCTCTGGTAGAAGGTGAACGCCTCCTCGGCGTTGCCGTTGAAGATCAGGTACGGATTCAGGTTCACGGTATGCCTCCTCACGCGCTGACGGGTCGGGGAAACGGCAGCGGCCGCCGCCCCCGCAATGGAGACGACGGCCGCGGCCGAAACTCATCGGCGTTCAGTTGTAGATCGCGTCCACGTCGGTGGCGTACTGCTTCATGACCACCGCGCGCTTGAGCGACATCTTCGGGGTCAGCTCGCCGCCCTCCTGGGTCCAGTCGACCGGCAGGATGCGGATCTTCTTGATCGCCTCGGCGTGCGACACCAGCTTGTTGGTGGCGGCCACCGCCTCGTTGATCTCCGCGACCAGCTTCGGGTTCTCGATGATCTGCTCCATGGCGGTGTCGGCCGGAACGCCGTTGCGCTCCTTCCAGCCCGGCAGCGCCTCCTGGTCGAGGGTGATGAGCGCGCCCACGAACGGCTGGCCGTCGCCGACCACCATGACCTGGCTGATCAGCGGATGCTGGCGCAGAGAGTCCTCGAGCATGGCCGGGGAGACGTTCTTGCCGCCCGCGGTGACGATGATCTCCTTCTTGCGGCCGACGATGGAGATGAAGCCCTGCTCGTCGATGGCGCCCAGATCACCGGTCTTGAACCAGCCGTCGGCGAACGCGTCGGCGGTGGCCTCCGGGTTGTTCCAGTAGCCGGCGAAGACGACCGGGCCCTTGATGAGCAGTTCGCCGTCCTCGGCGACCTTCGCGCCGTGACCCGGCAGCGGACGACCCACGGTGCCGACCTTGATGTGCTCCGGGGTGTTCACGCTGACGGCGGCGGTGGACTCGGTCAGACCGTAGCCCTCGTAGATGGTGACGCCCGCGCCGCGGAAGAAATGCCCCAGGCGCGCGCCCAGGGGTCCGCCGCCGGAGACGGCGGAGGCGCAGCGGCCGCCCATGGCCTCGCGCAGCTTGCCGTACACCAGCTTGTCGAAGACGGTGTGCTTGAGCTTGAGCACGAAACCGGGGCCGCCGTTCTGCAGCGCCTCGGAGTACTGCACGGCCACATCGGCGGCGGCGTCGAAGATCTTGCCCTTGCCGCCGTCGTGCGCCTTCTGCTTGGCGCCGTTGAACACCTTCTCGAATACGCGCGGCACCGAGAGGATGAAGTCCGGCTTGTACTTGCCGAACTGCTCGACCAGCGTGGTCCAGTCGGCGGTGTGCGCCACGGTGACACCGGCGTCGAAGGCGGCCAGCGCCACGGCGCGGGCGAAGACGTGCGCCAGCGGCAGGAACAGCAGCGACTTGCGGTCGGGCCGCAGGAATTCGCTCATGGCGGAGCGGTCGGCGGCCGATTCGGCGTACAGGTTGGCATGCGAGAGCATGACGCCCTTGGGGCGGCCGGTGGTGCCGGAGGTGTAGATGAGGGTGGCCGGGGAGGCCGCCTTCACCTGAGCGCGGCGCTCGTGCACCACACTGTCGTCGAGATCCGCGCCGCGCTTGATCAGTTCGGCGACCGCACCGCCCTCGATCTGCAGCACCTCGCCCAGTTCGCCGAGGCCGCCCTCGATCTCGCCGATGGTGGCGCGGTGCTGCTCGTTCTGGACGACGATCAGCTTGGTGGCCGAATCGGACAGGATCCAGCGGCACTGCTCGGCCGAGGAGCTGTCGAAGATGGCGACGGTGCAGCCGCCGGCGGCCCAGATGGCGAAGTCGAGCACCACCCACTCGTAGCTCGTCGCGGCCATGATGGCGACGCGGTCGCCGAGCTCGATGCCGGAGGCCACGAACCCCTTGGCGACATCGGTCACGGTCTTGGCGAACTCCGTGGCCGTGACGTCGTTCCAGCCGCCGTTACCATCCGGAGTGTTGAAGACGACCAGGTTCGGCGTCTCCTTCGCATGCCGGAACGCGCCGTCCGACATGTTCGCGTTCTCCGGAATGGTGTAGGTAGCCGGGACTTCGAACTCTCGCATCGCTGCCCTTCCACAGTGGGTTAACTCGCCAGTAATTTACGCCACGCTCCGGCGCAGTGCCCGGCGGGACCTGCGGAACAGGTTCCGAAGCAGGCCGCCGGGCTGGGGTCACAGGTGCTCGGACATTAACCGATGAACCGTGTTTGCGCAGGTCGTAGTGCCTGCCGCAGGAATTCCGCGAGCTCGCGGGTCACTCGCGCGGCCGCTTCTACCAGAGTTGCCTGCGCTTGGGAGACGTGCCAGAGCCCACGGCTCTCGCTGAAGTCGACGGAAACACCGGAAGATTCCAGTTTTGTGACCAGCCGCAGGCACTGACCGTGCAGCAGTTCGTCCACATCGGCCTGCACATAGGTGGGCGGCAGGCCGTGCAGGTCGGCGAGCAGCGGCGCGTAGCCGGGGTCGAGCCCGTCCGCGCCGCCCAGGTACGCGTCGGCGCAGGACCGCGACCACGGCGTGGTGAGCACGAGATCGCTGGCGCGCTCGGGGATCTCGTTGGGATCGGACCACGGCGCGATCAGCCCGAGCGCGGCCGGGGTGAACCCGTGCCGGTCCCGCAGCCGCAGCGCCAAGGCCAGCGACAGTCCGCCGCCGGCCGAATCACCGGCCACCGCAATGCGTTCCGGCCGGTAGCCGGTGGCGACCAGATCCAGGAAGGCGGCCTCGGCGTCGTCGAGCGCGGCCGGGAAGGGATGTTCGGGCGCGAGCCGGTAGTCCGGCACGTGCACCCGGCAGCCGATCTCCCGGGCCAGCACTGCGGCCAGGGCGCGGTGCGTCACCGGTGAACCGACCGTGTATCCGCCGCCGTGCAGGTACAGCACCGTGATGGCATCGGAAACCGTTCCGGCGGTGAGCCTTTCGGCGGGCCGCTCGCCCAGGCGGATGCGTTCCACCCGGGTGCCGCGCGGCAGCAGCTGTCCGGCCGCACCGGCGTCCATGAGCCGACGCTGCACGGTGAACGGCAGCCGGGCGTTGAGCATGACACGGAACAGCGGACGGAGTACCGCGCGGGCGACGGGCAGCGGCAGCGAGATCTCGGGCATGATCACTTTCAGGGCAGGGCGCGCTTCTGCACGACGGCGGCGATGCGCTGGTAGTACGAGGCGGTGGTGCGCACGAACAGGTCCAGAACCTTTGCCTCCCAACCGATCAGCACCCGGCCGTGGCCCTTGCCGACGCCGTTCAGAATGGTTTCGGCGGCCATCTCGGGGGTGTGCATGGCGAGCTTGCTGTCGAACAGGGCGGCCAGGTTCTTCTGATCCAGTCCCTCGGCGACGGTGGCGTTGCGGGCCACGGCGGTCTTGATGCCGCCCGGGTGCACGCAGGTCACCTTGACCGGATCACCGCTCATGAGCATTTCCTGCCGCAGCGCCTCGGTGAAGCCGCGCACCGCGAACTTGGCGGCGTTGTAGGCACTCTGGCCGGGGACCGCGATCAGCCCGAAGAGGCTGGACACGTTCACCACGTGGCCCGCACCGGATTCGATCAGGTACGGCAGAAACGCCTTGGTACCGTTGACGACTCCCCAGAAGTCGACGTCCATGATGCGTTCGATGTCTTTGAACTGCGTCGCGATCACGTCGCCGTGGTGGGCGATTCCGGCATTGTTGTAGATCTGGTTGACCTTGCCGAAATGCTCCTTGACCTGGTCGGCGTAGAGCAGCACGGCCTCGCGCTCGGCCACATTGAGCCGGTCGGACTTGATCTGCACGCCGAACTTCTCACAGCGGCGCACGGTTTCGGCCAGGCCCTCGGTATCGATATCGGAGAGCGCGAGTTTCGCGCCGCGCCGGGCCAGCGCCTCGGCGAGGGCGCGACCGATGCCGGATCCGGCGCCGGTGATCACGCAGACCTTGTCCTGGAAGTAAGCGTCGTTGCTCACGGTCACTCTTTCGGTAGGGATGGACGGATTCAGGATGCCTTGGCGACGGCGGCGGTCGTGGTGTCGTACGCCGCGACGTCGAACTTCTCGAGCAGACTACGGAACCGGAAGGTGAAGTCCGGCCACAGCGTGGTGTTGTTGCCGTGCTTGTCGAGATACCAGCTGGCGCAGCCGCCGGTGCTCCACACGGAACCGACCAGCTTCTTCTGCAATTCGGCGTTGAAGGCGTCCTGCACGTCCTGGCGCACCTCCACGGTGCGCAGCCCCTGCTTGTCGATGGTGGCGACCGCGTCGGCGATGTAGTTGATCTGCGATTCGATCATGTACACCATCGAGGTGTGGCCCAGGCCCACGTTCGGGCCCAGCAGGAAGAACATATTCGGGTAGTTGTGGATGGTCGAACCCTTGTAGCCCTGCTGACCGGTGGCGTCGAAGACCTCGGCGAGGGTGCGGCCGTCACGACCGGCGATGGTCTCGAACACCGGGGAGTCGGTGACGTGGAAGCCGGTGGCGACCACGATGGCGTCGACCTCGCGCTCCGCCCCGTCCTTGGTGACGATGGAGTTGCCGGTGATCTCCTTGATGCCGTCGGTGACCACGTCCACGTTGTCGCGCGAGAGCGCCGGGTAGTAGTCGTTGGAGATCAGCATGCGCTTGCAGCCGATGCGGAAGTTCGGGGTGACCTTGCGGCGCAGTTCCGGATCGCGGACCTCGGCGAACAGCTTGGCGCGGGCGATGGTCTCCAGGATGCGCATGGCGGGCGGGAATTTGGCCAGGCCCACCACCTGGGTTTCGCGGGCGGCGTAGATGGCGGCGCGGGAGAGCGCCTGCACACCCGGAATGTATTTGAACGCCAGCTTCTCCGGGGCCAGGTAGGGCCGGTCCATGCGCGGCAGCAGCCACGGCGCGGTGCGCTGGTACACGTCCAGGTGTGCGACCTGCTTCGCGATATTCGGCACGATCTGGATCGCGGACGCGCCGGTGCCGATCACGGCGACCCGCTTGCCGGTGAGGTCGGCGTCATGGTCCCAGCGCGCGGAGTGGAAGATCTCGCCCTGGAACTCGTTGATGCCCTTGATATCCGGCAGGTTGGGCTCACACAGCGCGCCCACGGCGGAGATCAGGATGTCGGCGGTGAACGCCCCCTGGCTGGTCTGGATCTCCCAGCGCGCGGCGGCGTCGTTCCACTGCGCGCCGGTCATCTCGCAGCCGAAGATGTGGCGGTCGCGTACCCCGTACTTGTCGGCGACGCCCTGGATGTAGCGCTGGATCTCCGGCTGCTTGGAGAACGAGCGGCTCCAGTCCGGGTTGAGCGCGAAGGAGTACGAGTACAGCTGGGAGGGCACATCGCAGGCCGCGCCCGGGTAGGTGTTGTCGCGCCAGGTGCCGCCGACATCGTGTCCGCGCTCCAGCACGAGGTAATCGTCGTGCCCCTGCTGGCTCAGGCGGATCGCCATGCCCAGACCGGAAAACCCGCTGCCCACGATGATGATGCGGGAGTGACGGGCAGGCCGGTTGCCGACAGCTTTGTCTGTAACCTTGCGACTCATATAAGCGAGCGTAAGGTCTTATTGAGCAGGAGTCAACAGTATTGACTCACGTTCAGTAGTATCGGTGTGGTGAGTAGGGAACGCAGCCGGGACCAGACCGTATCCAAGCGTGTGCGCCTGAGTCCGGAGGAACGCCGCCGACAGCTCATCACGCTGGGCGTGGAGATGCTGCGCGGACGCGCGCTCGAAGACATCTCCATCGGCGAGATCGCTACCCAGGCCGGGATCTCCCGGGGCCTGCTGTTCCACTATTTCCCGTCCAAACAGGACTTCCACCTGGCGATCGTCCAGTACGCCAATGCCGAACTCCTGGAGAAGACCGCACCCGACCGCACCCTGCCGCTCTACGACATGCTGCGCGACGCGATCGAACGCTATGTCGACTACGTCAGCGAGAACCGCACCTCCTATCTGGCCCTGCTGCGCGGTCCGGCCAGCGCCAGCCCCGAACTGGTCGCCCTGGTCACCCAGACCCGCCTGGCTCTCGTCGACCGCATCCTCACCGAATCCCCGATCGCCGTCGACGATCCGGACCGCCCCCGCCTACGCCTGGCCGTGCGCGGCTGGATCGCCTTCGTCGAGGAGACCACCCTCACCTGGCTACGTGAAGAGCCCATCCCCCGCGAGACGCTGGTCGACATGCTCGTCGACTCGCTCCCGGCCCTGGCATTGAATCCGGTGCTCGCGGCGGCACTGCGCGCCTGAGTGGCCGCGCCGGACACCGATGTCTCGACGCGGCGAGTTGGTCGGAACCCGGCGGCGCGAACGGCCCGCGCGGCATCATCCGCGTCCGGACCGTCGCACCCTGCGGGGTTCTCAGTGCGGTACCGAGACGGCCTCCACGAAGTGGGCGAGCTGCTCGTCGCTCACATTGCGGGCCAGGTCGGATTCGCAGATCATGCCGACCAGGCGTTTGCCATTGCGGGTGTCGATGACCGGGAGGCGCTTGATCTGCGCCTGCTCCATCATCTCGAGCACTTCGGAGACGTCGGTGTCGGCCGATACCCACCGTGGGGTGCCCTGCGCCAGGTCGCCCGCCCGCACCCGGCTCGGGTCGTGGCCCTCGGCAATGCAGCGCACCACGATGTCGCGGTCGGTGAGCATCCCGATGAGGCGGTCGTTATTGCAGATGGGCAGGGCGCCGACGTCCATATTGCGCATCAGCTGCGCGGCCCTGTCCAGGGTTTCGTCGGCGGGGACGCAGGTGGCGTCCCGGTGCATGATGTCGCGTGCCTTCATGGCCTTCACAACAATCCTCCTGAGGGTGGGGTGAGTGAATCCGGCACTACTTCGGGCCGAATCCATCGTGACCCACCTCACAGCAGGGGTCAATGGTTCGATTTGCGGGACGATAGCGGATGGATGCCGCCGACGCCCGGAGCCGAGGCCCGCACGGCCAGTGCGAGCAGGCCGTCCAGTGCCAGGGCGAGGGCGGCGACCAAGATCGCGCCCACCAGCACCCGGTCGTATTTGTAGAGGCCGATACCGTCGAAGATGTAGCGGCCGAGCCCACCCAGATTGACGTAGGCCGCGATGGTGGCGGTGGCGACCACCTGGAGGGTGGCGGCGCGCAACCCGGTCAGCAGGATGGGCAGCGCATTGGGGAATTCCACGCGCAACAGAATCTGATACTCGCGCATCCCCATGGCGCGGGAGGCGTCCACGACCAGCGGGTCCACATTGGCCACCCCCGCGTAGGCCCCGGCCAGCAGCGGCGGAATGCCCACCGTGATCAGCGCCAGCAGGGGCGGAACCAGACCCAGCCCCATCAGCAGCACCAGGAAGGTGAGCAGACCGAGGGTGGGCAGGGCGCGCATGGCATTGGCGAAGCCGACGATGAACGCCGAACCGCGCCGGGTGTGGCCGATGACCATGCCCAGCGGCACGGCCAGCGCCGCGGACAGGGCGACCGCCAGGAAGCTGTACCACAGATGCTCGCGCAACCGGGCGGCGATACCGGCGGGCCCGGACCAGTTGCCGGCCGTACTGAGGTATTCCCAGGCCTGCACGAAAAGGTTCATGCCGCACTACCTTTCGGAGCAGCCGCACCGCCGTTCGGGGCCGCCGGACCCTTGGCCGGATCGATCGCGCCGCGCAGCCGCCGCCGGGTGCCGGGCGTGCGGCCGGTGCGCAGCCACGGCGTGGCCAACCGGCCCAGCAGGTAGAGCAGGCGGTCGATCACCAGCGCCAGCACCAGCACCACGATGATGCCCGCGATGATCTCGTCCGGATAGTCGCGCTGATATCCCTGGGTGAACAGTTTGCCGAGGCCGCCAACGCCGATGAGCGCGCCCACGGTGACCATGGAGATATTGGTGACCGCGACCACCCGCAGGTTCGCCACGAAAACCGGGAAGGCCAGCGGGAATTCGACGGTGAGCACGCGGCGCAGGCGCGCGTAGCCGATGGCGTCGGCGGCGTCGAGCACCGCCGCGGGCACCGAATCCAGCGCCGTGGGCACCGCGACCACCAGCAATGCCACCGAGTAGATGGTCAACGCGATGATCACGTTCAGCGGATCGATGGTCGAAATGCCCAGCAGCGGCGGCAGAATCACGAACAGCGCCAGCGACGGAATGGTGTACGCGATTCCGGCGGCCGTGACGGTGATCCGGCGCAGCCACGGAACCCGGTGCGCCACCGCACCCGCCGGAATGGCGATGAGCAGCCCGAGCAGCAACGGCACCAGCGCCAGCACCAGGTGCGTGCGGGTGTAGTCCGCGATGTCGCCGAAATTGTCGATGAGGTACCTCATCGCGCGCGGCTCCCCGGACGCGGGCCGCCTACGGGCGAACCCCACGCCGCACCGGCGGAATGCGGCCTGGTCGGCGCGG
>NZ_JASCXP010000286.1:0-9680 GCF_030010695.1 Nocardia sp. CC201C | reverse complement strand
ATCGATACCGGGAACAT
This sequence comes from Nocardia sp. CC201C, assembly GCF_030010695.1. Taxonomy (NCBI): domain Bacteria; kingdom Bacillati; phylum Actinomycetota; class Actinomycetes; order Mycobacteriales; family Nocardiaceae; genus Nocardia; species Nocardia sp. CC201C. The sequence continues at coordinate 9,663 of NZ_JASCXP010000286.1, read as the reverse complement.
CTGTGGCCGATGGCGGTGACAGCGCAGCTAGGACGGATGACATGACCGATACCTTGGTGTTGGACGACTTTCTTCCCACTTACGACCACGTCGTCTCCGTTTCGCGGGTTTTCCGAGCGCCGCCCGCGGAGGTTTTCGAGGCGGCGGTGACCATCGATCTGTATCGACTTCCGCTCGCGCGATTGCTGATCGCGGCCCGTGGGCTACCGGCGCGGATCTCCGATGTGCGGGCGCGGCGGCGGGGCGAGGCGGTGCCGCCGGAACCGCCGACGTTTCGGGTGCGGGACCTACCGGAGCACGGTTGGATGCTGTTGGGTGAGCGCCCGCATTCCGAACTCGTCTTCGGCACCGTGACCAAACCCTGGCGTGCGCTCGGTGGTGAACCCGAGAAGCCTGTTACCGCGGAGAACTTCGCCGGTTTCGACGAGCCGGGGTTCGCCAAGATGGCCGAGAGCACCAGGGTCAGCCCCTATGGCGCCCACGCGTGCATCCTCACCCTGGAAACCCGCGTGGCGGCGACGGACGAGGACAGTCGGCGGCGATTCCAACGCTATTGGCGGTTGACCGGACCATTCATCGAACTGATCCGCCCGGCCGTGATGCGTGCCCTCGAGCGGAAGCTCTCACAGCCTGTCGCTGGGTGAGGATCGATTTCGCGGCACTACGCATCACGAAGATCACGCCGTGAATCTCCGGCGGTCGTACACCATGCCCGCTCCGTCGCCCCGCCCGGCCCAGGACGCGGCCAGCGCGCGCGTGGTGTGTCCGGCCAGATCGACCAGAACATGCAGGAAGAAGTAGCCGACGGCCAGGCACACCAGCGCGAGTATCAGCGCGGCGCGCCGTTCGGCAGGCGTGCACACCGTCGCCCGGCTCCGCCGCCGCCTGTTCCGCATGAATCGAACCCTTGTCATTGGCTTGCGCGTCCGGTCTTCTGGTGGCATCGATGCATCGTCCGGCGTGCGACATGATGGCCACATGCCCGAACACATCACCCTCATCCGCTCCGGCATTCTTTCCGACACGGCCGAATATGCCTACGCCGCGACGGCTCCCGCCGGTGCGCGCTTGATCTTCATGGCCGGAGCCTGCCCCCTCGAGCCCGACGGTTCCACCGCCGCGGTCGGTGACTACGTCGGTCAGGCGCGGAAGGTCATGGCGAACCTGCGCGTCGCCCTTTCCGAAGCCGGTGCCCGTCTCGACGATGTGATCAGCACCCGCGTCTATGTTGCCTCCTCGAACCAAGCCGACCTGGTGGCGGTCTGGGAGGTGGTGAGAGACGCCTTCGACCCTCATGATCCACCGAGTACGTTGCTCAGCGTCACCGTGCTCGGGTACGACAATCAACTCGTCGAGGTGGAGGCTGTTGCGGCGGTGGTGGACGGCTGATCCACGGATTGCTCGGCCGCCGGGCGGACCTACGGCTCGGGCTGCTCGGAGAATGCGGCGATGGCCCGCATCATCGCCTCGATCATCGCGGGTCCACCGTGCCCTTCGTCGTCGATCAGGACGAAGCGGGATCCCGGCCAGGCCTTGTGCAATTCCCACGCGGTCGCCGCCGGTCCGCTGACGTCGAGCTTGCCCTGGATCAGCACTGCGGGAATGTGATGCAGTGCGGGCAGGCCATCCCGCAGCGCTGACGGCGGTAGGAAGGCCGCGTGCTTCCAGTAGTGCACCACCAGTGTGGCGAACACCCGTCGCCACACCGGATCCTGCTCGTCGGCAGCCGGTTTCGCGCCGAGCGAGACGTGTGCGTCCTCCCAAGCCATCCAGGAGTCCACCGCCCGCGTCCGAACCTGTTCATCGGTGTCGGTGAGCAGGTCGTAGTAGGCGTCGACCAGGCGTTGGTCGGGCCGTGCACCGCCCGCGCCGCGAAAGGCGTCCCATTCGACGGGAAACAGCCGTCCCACCGTTTCGGTAATCCACTCCACCGCATCGGAATCGGTGAACGTGGTGGACATCAGCACCAACTGGTCGACCCGCCCCGGGTGGGCCTGCGCATACGCCAACGCCAGCGTGGTACCCCAGGAGACACCGTCGACGAGCCACGACCGTATGCCGAGATGCTCACGCAGGACCTCGATGTCGGCGATCAGATGCGCCGTGGTGTTCGTCGCCAGCGCGGCGGCGTCCGGAATGACGAGCGGTCGGCTACGACCACAGCCACGCTGCTCGAAGCCGACGATCAGATACCTCTCCGGATCGAACCACCGCCGATAGCCGGACCCGATCCCCCCGCCCGGCCCACCGTGCAGATACAACGCCGGCTTCCCCCGGGGATTACCGGTGCTCTCCCAATAGATCTCATGCCCATCACCGACCGGCAGCATTCCGCTCGCGTACGGCTCGATCGGCGCGAACAGCGCGGGTGTCGACACGGGTCGACCCTATGCCCCCGGGGCGCAGCCAACACGACGACCCCGAGAATGGAGCACGAACTCGCCGATTGTCTTTGGTCGATCCTCATCTTGGCTCATCGGTATGAGGTTGATATCGAAGCGGCCTTCTCCAGGACGATGGATGAGCTGAAGGAAGTCCTCTCGATTCGACTGCCGGAAGTTCGCGAGTAGCGCTGTCCGCGCGAACTATGTGCTCGACGGGCTCCCTACCGCTTCCACGCGGCGTCGCAGGAGGCAGAATTCGTTGCCCTCGGGGTCGGCCAGGACGTGCCAGGAGACGTCGGGGCCCTGGCCGATGTCGATGGGGCGGGCGCCGGCGGCCAGTAGGCGGTCGAGTTCGGTGTGTTGGTCGCGGTCGGTGGGGTTGAGGTCGAAGTGCAGGCGGAGTTTGGCGCGTTTGGGTTCGGGGTTGGGGAGGAACATGAGGGTGGGTTGGGGACCGCCGAATCCGGTGTCGGGCGGGCCTATTTCGAGGGCGCCGTCTTCCCAGCCGAGTTCCACGTAGCCGAGGACCTCGCACCAGAAGTCGCCCAGTCGTTGCGGGTCGGCGCAGTCGATGAGGAGTTGGGTGATTCGGCAGGCCATGGCGGTGACGCTACCTGGGCGGGATTGCCCCGGGTAGTCGTTTTCGGTGCTGGTCGGCGCGTTCAGGGGGATGCTTCGTAGTGGGCCACGATCGCGGCGGCGCGGTCGCGCAGCGAGGTGCGCAGCCATTGCGGCGCAAGGACTTCCGCACTGGTGCCGAGCTGCCACAGCGCCCATTCGGCATGTCTCGAATCCTGGAAGGTCACTTCCAGCCGGACCCAGCCGTCCGGGTCGTCGGCCTCGGTGCCGACCGACAGTGCGGTGCCCACCAATTCCGCCCGCCGCGCCGGATGCACCCGGGCCAGCACGGTGACCTGCTCGCCGCCGGTGCGGAAGCGGGTGGCGCGCTCCTCCCAGGCCCGCGCCAAATCGACGCGGTCCGGGCGCCGCGCGGGTTCGGGGAGCACTTCCGCCGCCCGGATCCGGGACAGCCGATAGGTGCGCTCCGCCCCGGACCGCGTGGCCATCAGATACCCCTGGCCGCGCACGGTGACCAGGCCGATCGGGTCCACCGTCCGCCACCGCGGCGTCTGGTCCACGGCGGCGTAGTGGATGCGCAGCCGGTACCCGGCGAATACCGCCCGCCGAACCTCGGCCCCGATCGCGTCGGGTACGTCCTCGGCGATCAGACGGCGCGCGAGCAGGTCGGTCTCCGGTTCGATGAGCAGCCGCTGCGCCGCGCCGGTCGCGGTGGCGCGATTGCTGTCCGGGAGCGCGTCGACCACCTTGCGCATGGCCGAGGACAGCGCCGTGCCGAGGCCGAAAGCCAGTGCGCCGCGCCGTGATCCGGCGACCAGCAGAGCGAGCGCCTCGTCGTGGTTGAGCCCGGTGAGTTCGGTGCGGAAGCCGGGCAGCAGGGCGAACCCACCCCGCCGCCCGCGTTCGGCGTACACCGGGATACCGGCCGCGGACAGCGCCTCGATATCGCGCAGCACCGTGCGGGTGGACACCTCGAGTTCGCGGGCGAGCGCGGTGGCGGACAGTCGACCGTGCTGACGCAGCAGCAGCACCAGCGAGACCAATCGGTCGGCGCGCATGCCGAGAACTCTATCGGAAATACCTGACAGAGGATGTCGTGTTTCGTTGGCAGGGTTATCGGCATGACAAACAACGACAAGGCCACCGACCCCAACGACCTGGGCAAGTACTTCATCGAACGCGCCAATGCGGGCGACGTCGACGGACTGGTGGCGCTGTACGAGCCGAATGCCGTCCTGGCCTTCCCGCCCGGCAGCCTCGCCACCGGGCACGCGGAGATCCGCAAGGTCTACGAGCAGTTCGTCGCGGCCGCGCCGGTGCTCACCCCGGGACGGCAGCATCCGGCGCTGGTGAGCGGCGACCTGGCGCTGACCGCGTCCACCCTCACCACCGGTGAGATCACCGTCGAGATCGCCCGGCGGCAACCGGACGGATCCTGGCTGTGGGCCGTCGACCAGCCGGCACTCGAGGCGTAACGCGACGGCGGTGGGCCGGTACGGCTCGGCCCACCGCCGCCATCCTGGATGGCGGCGCGCGGAGTCCCCTTCGAACACGGCGAGGGGTCGATGGCCAAACTGGCGGCCAGCGAAATCGCCGTGCGGGCAACCGAACGCGCGATCCAGACGCTCGGCGGATGGGGGTACATCACCGACCATCCGGTGGAGAAGTGGTATCGAGACGCGAAGCTGTACACCATTTTCGAGGGCACCAGCGAAATCCAGCGCATTGTCATCGCCCAGGCGATGGGAGCCGCCGCGGGCCGCCCGCCCCTGCATATCGACCTCGAACCGTCGGGCGGGCCGCTGAACCGGCTGTTCGGACGCGGCACCCCGGCGCGCGGGCGGGCGGCCGCGGCGGCGCTCGGTATGCGTGACCGCGTGCCCGCTCCGGTCGTGCGGGCCGCGATGAAGGTGCTGCGGCCACCACGCTGAACCGGCCCACCTAGGTGGCGATTCGCTCCACCCTGGGCGGCGGCGCCCACCCCTCGGTGGGCTGATATCGGCGCTCCGGACGGCGGACAGTGGAACATGTCCCGCCCAGCAACCGGAGCCACCGATGTCGATCACGAGCACCACCGCCACCTCGGCGCACCGTCGTGCCACGGTCCGGACAGCGGACGGCGTCGCCCTGGCGGTGCGGGAGTACGGCCCGCGCGACGCGGCGCTGACGGTGATCCTGCTGCACGGACACTGCCTGCGCGCCGAGTCCTGGACCTACGTCCGCGACGCCATGGCGCGGTATCCGGGCGCGCGCGTCGTCTGCTACGACCATCGTGGGCACGGGGCGTCCGCCGCCGCGCCCCGGCACACCTATCACCTCGAACAGCTCGCCCGCGACCTGCGCGACATCCTCGACGCGGTCGCCCCGACCGGACCGGTGATCCTGGTCGGGCACTCGATGGGCGGCATGACCGTGCTCACCTACGTCAGCCAGCGGCCGCACGAGATCGGCACCCGCATCGTCGGCGTCGGCCTCATCGCCACCGCGGCGAGCGGCCTGGCCGACGCCGGTTTCGGCCGCCTGCTGCACAATCCGCTCATCTCGCTGTTCCAGACCGCCGTCCGGTTCGCGCCCACGGTGATGCAGCGGGCGAAACTTCTCGCCTGCAAGGTCTTCGCGCCGATCGTGCGGGCCGCCGAATTCGGTGACCGCAAGGTCAGCCCCCGGGTGCTCGCGCTCGCCAACGCCATGCACAACCAGACCTCGATCGTCACCATGGCCGGCTTCCTGAGTTCTTTCATGAGCTACGACCAGACCGACGCTCTCGCCGTCCTGTCGAAGGTCCCGACTCTGGTGGTGTGCGGTGCGGCCGATCTGATGACGCCGCCCGCGCACTCGGTCGCCATCGCCGCCGCCGTCGACTACGCGGATCTCGTCGTGGTCGACACCGCCGGACATTCGGTGATACTCGAACAACCGGTGCCGGTGGCCGACGCCATATGCCGCCTCATCACCCGGGCGGCGGCCGGCGCGCTCCGCGACGCGGTCGGTCACCCCGGGCTGCCGCGGCCGCTCCGCCCCGTTCACGCGGCGGCGGACGGCCGGGCCGGAGCGGTGCGGGTGCTGGACGCGGCGTGATCAGGGCGTGGTCGTGACCTTCGGACCCGTCCGGGATCGCCGCCACAGGCGGTACCCGCGATGCGCGGTGAACGCGCCGAGAATCGCGACCACACACCAGACCGCGATCGCGGCGTAGGCCAGCGGGGCGGACAGGTCGCCGATCGACGCGCCGAGCGCGGTGTAGACGAAAGCACGCGGGGCGGAACCGATGAGTGCGCCGACCGCCATCTGCCACAGCGGGATTCCGAGTGCGCCGAACAGATAGGCCGCCATCGCGTCGGAGACGCCGGGGATGAAACGCTGGCCGACGACGGCCCACAGGCCGCGGCGGCGGAGTTGGGCGTCGAGCGCTGCGGCGCGGTCGGTTCCGAGCAGTTCGCGGGCACTCGCGTGACCGGCGCGTCGTCCGAGGAACGCGCAGAGGGTCGCCGTTCCGGTTGTGCCGCCCAGCGTGACGAACGTTCCGACCAGGGGGCCGAACAGCAGGCCGCTGCCCGCCGCCAGGATCGGCCCCGGCACGAAGGTCGCGCCGAGCAGCGCCGCGGCCGCCGCGTAGGCCAGCGGCGCGGCGGGGCCGGTCGCGGCAACCAGGGTGCGTACACCGTCGATATCGATCACGCGCGCGATGGCGACCAGATAGAACATCGTCGACAGGAACGCCACGCACAGTGCGAGGCGCAGGATATGCCGCCGTCGGCTGGTCGGCGGCCCGTCGATCGCGGTCATGGTGCATCACCCTGCCGCATCGGGGAGCGATGCCGCGACCCGGACACTCATCCGATGCCGCGACCTGGGCACTCATCCGATGCCGCTGTCGGCCGGATCACCCGGACCCCACCACGCGTGGCGGCACCGGAGCGCAGTGCGCGTCCAGCACTACGGTCCCCCCGCACAGCGGCCGCCCCGGGCCGATCGGGCGCAGGCGGTGGCGAGGGTCGCCTCGGTGAGCCGCGATCCCGGCCATCGTCGTGCGACCGCGATGTCTTCGCCCGCCGCCGCGTCGGTATGCGAAGGGACTCCGACGAAAGGTCCGAACTTGCGCGTGCCACCGCATGAGCGGACCTGTGGCGCGGTCGTGGATCGCGCCTCGGATCAGCGTGTGGCCGGAAGGCACACTCGTCGGGCACCGTGTCGGGGTGCGCGCGGGGAGCGGCGTTCCGGCGTGGGAGCGGGCAGTTCGCCGAGGGCCGCGAGCAGTTCGCGCCGCCGGGTCGCGGAGACTCCGCGCCGATCGCGACATGTGAGCGCGGCCTCCATCGCCCACAGCATGTCGAAGGTCAGCCCCTGCACCCGGGCGGCGTGCAGGCGGCGATAGGCCTCGACCGCGCCGACGGCGGCGAGCTCGTCGAGGGTGGTCACGTCGGCATGGGACAGGACCGCGGCGGCGTCGCGGCCGAGGTGGTAACCGCGATCCCGCCACTCACGGATTCTGAGATGAGCGTCGCCCCGGACGCTTTCGGCCTCCCGCCAGACCGCGACGCGGAGGGATTCGGGATCGGTGGGCGCGTTCGCGCGTGACAGGACTTGGGCGCGGGCCTGGTTGGCCACGTGCACCATCGGGCGGAACCGCCGGAAGATCTGGATCTCACCGTCGTACCCGTGATCCCAGGGGCCGAGATAGGCGTAATCGCTGCCGTATCCGTTCGCCGTGTCGAGCCCGGCGGCGTGCAGCGCCCACGCGCGGGCCTCATCGGGGGTGCGCGGAGCCAGGACGAGCAGGCCGCTGCGACGGCTGACGATGCCCCGGTCCTTGCGCCGGCGATAGCGGTCCCACCAGGCGTCGCGCGCGGCGGGCTCCAGCGTGCGATCGAGGCCGAAGGTGTGCCAGCGTACGGTGCCATCCGGATTCGACAGCGGCAGGCGGCTTTTCAGCCACCGGGCGGTGTGATCGTCAAAGGGCGTGCACCAGCCGGGGACCAGCACGATGGGATCGGCGGGGTCCGCGTCGAACGGGTTCGGGCACAGGAACGGGCGGTCGATGAGCACGACCGTTCGCGGGCGTGCCTGATACGACAGTCCCCACAGCAATCGGGCCAGCAGCCGCGCGCCGTGCTCGTCGGAGAGCACATGCCAGGTGTCGTGGAACCTGTTCGTGCTGAATCTCGCGTGGGTGCCCGGCCGCGGGGTGATCACGGTGTGGACGTGACCGGGCGACCGCACCTGGTGCCGGTGCAGTTTGAGGCCGTCGGAAACGGATCGGGCGGTGGCCGGACGTTGCTGCTTCATCGGGATCCATGACGCCACAACGGTGTTCGCCGCACAACCGAATTTCGGGCTACGACCGGTCCGCGGCCAGCCCGCCGAGTAGTTCGTGCACCAGCCTGGCGCTCAGCGCCCGTGCGTGTCCGGGGTCGTCGGTCTCGGTGATGGTCAGCGGCAGCTCGGTGAGCGCGCCGTAGAAGGCGCTCGCGATCAGCTCGGCGGGGTAGGGCCGGATGAGTCCGGCGGTCAGCAGTTCGCGGATCGCCTCCAGGAGCAGACCGCCGAGATGCCGCTGGTCGAGTTCGCGCCAGCGCTGCCAGCCCAGGGCGATCGGGCCCTGTTGCAGCACGATATGCCGGTAGTCGGGTTCCGCGCAGATCTCGAGGAATTCCGCGACACCGCGGTCGATCCGCTCGAAGGAATCCGACACCGCGGCGGTGGCACGTCGGATGCGTTGCGCCGCTCGGGCTTCGAGCTGTTCGACCACCGCCTCGAACAGGCCGCGCTTGCCATCGAAGTGGTGGTAGAGCGCCCCTCGGGTGAGGCCCGCGGCGCGCACTAGCTCCTCGGCCGAGAGGTTCGCGTACTCGCGTTCGGCGAACAGCCGCGCGGCGGTGTCGATCAGCGTCTGGCGGGTGTTCTCGGCGTACTTCTCCCGCAGGGATTCCATACGCCATGGATATCACATACAGTGTGCATGTCAGATACACGCTGTATGAAGGCGGGCGCTCATGGATGAGTCGGTGGATGTCGTGGTCGTCGGGGCCGGGATCGCGGGACTGGTCGCCGCCCGCGAGCTGGTACGCGGCGGGGCCGAGGTGCTGGTGCTGGAGGCGCGCGACCGGGTCGGCGGCCGGCTGCTGAACGGCGAACTGCCCGGCGGAGCGCCCATCGAGGTGGGCGGCCAGTGGGTCGGGCCGAGGCAACATCGCATCCTGGCATTGCTCGAGGAACTGTGTCTGGACACCTATCCGACGCATACCGCCGGGCGGAGCATCGCCGAAATCGGTTCGGCCCGATCGGAGTACACCGGCCGTATCCCGAAGTTGAACCCGCTGGCGCTGGCCGACGTCGCACAGGCGCAGTGGCAGCTGGACCGGATCGCGCGTCGCGTCGCGGCGGGGGAGCCCTGGCTCGCGGCGGAGGCCGAAACGCTGGACGGGCAGACCTTCGCGACCTGGCTGCGGCGCACCGCCCGCACCCCCGGCGGCAGGTCCTTCTTCCGGATCATCACCGAGGCGGTGTTCTCCGCCGAACCCGAGGACATGTCGGCGCTGTGGGCGGCCTTCTACGTCGGCGCGGCCGGTGGTGTGGACGCGTTGATCAGCACGGCGGGCGGGGCGCAGCAGGACCGTGTCGTCGGCGGTTCGCAGACCATCGCCACGGTGCTGGCCGCGGAACTGGGGGAGCGGGTCGTCCTCGGCGCGCCGGTGCGCGA
>NZ_JASCXP010000285.1:0-9700 GCF_030010695.1 Nocardia sp. CC201C | reverse complement strand
GTGGTCTGCGCCTGCAACTCGGTGTGGTCTAATCCGCGCTTACCTATGTGGCGGGGGTGGGGCAGGCCGTCGCGATGGTGCACCACCCGGCGGGCGACGCCGCCGCGACGCGGCTGGTGGCCTATGTCGTGGCCGCGCCCGGCAGCGTCCTCGACCCTTCCGGCGTGCGCGAATCGGTGGCCCGGCGGCTGCCCGCGTTCCTGGTGCCGGATGTGGTGACCGTGCTCGACGAACTGCCGTTGAACAGCAGCGGCAAGGTCGACCGCCGTGCCCTGCCCGAACCCGCGCTCGCGCAACGAGATTACCGTGCACCCGCCGGCGCGACCGAGCGGATCATCGCCGAGGTGTTCGCCGACGTGCTCGGGACCGACCGGGTCGGCATGGACGACGACTTCTTCGTCCTCGGTGGCGATTCCATCGTCTCCATCCAGGTCGTGGCGAAAGCCAGGGCACGGGGCGTGGTGTTCGGTCCACGGGAGGTATTCGAGCAGCGGACCGCGGCCCGTCTCGCGACGGTCGCCCGGACCGCCGCGGACGCGGCAGCCACCGCGACCGAGCTGCCCGGCGGCGGAGTGGGCGAGCTGCCCCTGCTGCCGATCGCCCGCTGGATGGTGGAGTGGGGCAAGGGTTTCCAGCGTTTCGACCAGCACGTGGTGTTGCGACTCCCGGCCGGTGTCCACGAATCGGCCCTGCTCGCGGCCATCGGCGCAGTGCTGGAGCGGCACGACGCGCTCCGCTCGACGCTGCGCCACGACGGATCGGGCGAGTGGTCCCTGCATATCGCCGCGGCCGATGCGGTGAACGCGGCGACGGTACTGCACCGGCGCGCGCTCGACCCGGCCGTCGACGTCGACTCCGAACGAGGCCGCCGGACCGTCACCCATATCGCCGCGGTGGAACTGGATTCGGCGCTGCGGCGGTTGGATCCGAGCACCGGCGACATGGTGCGCATGGTCTGGCTCGCGCCCGCCGACGGCGCACCCGGATGGCTGCTGATCGTGGCGCACCATCTCGTCGTCGACGGCGTGTCCTGGCGAATCCTGGTGCCGGACCTGCTCGCGGCCCTGGCCCAAGCCGCCACCGGCAGCGCGCCGACCCTGCCACCGGTGGGCACCTCCCTGCGGCGCTGGGCCCACGGCCTGGTGACCGCCGCCGCCGAGGCGTCCCGCACGGCCGAACTATCCGTCTGGCACGCCATGGTGACCGGTCCGGACCCGCTGTGGGGCGGGCGCGACCTGGATCCGGGGATCGATACCGTCGAAGTACTGGACCAGGTCGGCATCGAACTGCCCGAGTCGGTCACCCGCGCGCTGCTGTCCACGGTGCCGACGGTCTTCCACGGCAGCGTCAACGACGGACTGCTGGCGAGTCTGGCCGGGGCCGTGCGCACCTGGCGTCACCGGCGCGGCATCGCGGAGCCGTCGGTGCTGGTGCGACTGGAGGGGCACGGACGCGAGGAGCAGGTGGTGCCCGGTGCGGAGCTGTCCCGTACGGTCGGCTGGTTCACCTCCATGTTCCCGGTCCGCTTCGATACGACCGGGCTCGACCCGGACGGACCGCTCACCGGCAGTGCCGGTGCGGACGCGCTGGTGCGGTCGGTGAAGGAGACCCTGCGCGCCCTTCCGGACAAGGGCATCGGCTACGGCCTGCTGCGGTACCTCAATCCCCAGACCGCCGCCCAGCTGCCGGACCGGATGCCGGGACGCATCGCCTTCAACTACCTCGGCCGGGTCTCCGATACCGGCGACGACGACATCCACGGCGGGCTGGGCGAACTCGCGGTGGCACCCGATCCCGAGACACCGGTGACGGTGGCCCTGGACATCAGCGTGATCGCGGTGGGCGACCGGCTGCGGGGGAGCCTTCGGTTCCCGCGCACGCTGCTCGACCGGTCCGAGGTCGAGGAGTTGGCGCAGTTGTGGTCGGGGGCGTTGACCGCGATCGCCGAGTACGCCGAACTGCCCGGTGCGGGAGGACATTCGCCGTCCGACTTCGATCTGGTGCGGTTGACGCAACCGGAGATCGATGGGTTGGAGCGGGCGTATCCGGCGCTGAGCGATATCTGGCCGGTGACCCCGTTGCAGGCCGGGCTGCTGTTCCACGCCCGATGGGCCGCCGCCGACGATCTGTACGCGTCACAGGTGCTGCTGCGACTGTCCGGCGACCTGGACGTCGACCGGCTGCGCCGGGCGGGGGCGGTGGTGCTCGAACGTCACCCGAGCCTGCGCGGCGCGTTCGCCACCGGCCGCGACGGCACCACCGTGGCCGTGATCTGCGATGACGCCGAAATACCCTGGGAATTCGTGGATCTCACCGACGCGACCGACAGTGAGGCGGCGCTCGCGGAGCTGGCCGCCGCCGAGAAGGCGCGGCGCTTCGATCTCGCGGCGGCCCCGCTGCTGCGCTGCACCGTCGTCGCGACGGCTCCCGAGCGGTGGGCCCTGATCCTGACCAACCACCATGCGATTCTCGACGGCTGGTCCTGCCCGCTGCTGCTCACCGAACTGTTCGCCGCGTATCTGGGCGAGCACGCGCCGACGGCTCCTGGCTCGTACCGAGATTTCCTGGCCTGGCTGGCGACTCGGGACCGGGATGCGGCCCGCGCCGCTTGGGCTCGCGCGCTGGACGGCGTCGAACCCACCCTGATCGCCGGTGCCGCCGCCGACACCGGGATCGTCGCCGACCACTGGATCACCTTCGCGGACAACGAGACCCGAGAGCTGACCGCCGCGGCCGCCGCCGCGGGCGTCACCCTCAACACCGTCCTCCAGTCGGTGTGGGCCGTGCTGATCGCGCGACTCACCGGACGCGGCGATGTGGTGTTCGGTTCGACGGTGTCGGGTCGTCCGGGTGAGCTGCCCGGTGCCGACCGCGCCATCGGGCTGTTCATCAATACGGTGCCGACCCGGGTGCGACTGCGCCCGGCCGAGCCGGTCATCCGGCTGTGGACCCGCGTACACGACGAACAGGCGGCCCTGCTCGACCATCAGCACCTGGGGCTCACCGAGATTCACGCGCTCGCCGGCAGCGACGCCCTGTTCGACACCGTCATGGTGCTGGAGTCCTACCCGGTCGACGTCGACGCCGTGCGTCGGATCACCGGACCGGGCGGCGTCGCCGTCACCGGCGTGAGCGCCGCCGACTCCACCCACTATCCGCTCACCTGCAGTGTCATCGCACAGGACGGCCTGCGGATTCGATTGCAGTACCGTCCGGACGTGCTGGACGAGACCGCCGTCACGGCGTTCGCCACCCGGCTGCACGAGACCCTGCGCGCGGTCGCCCGTGCCCCGGAGACGCCGGTACGTGCCCTCGGCCTGCCGTCGCCCGCCGAGCACGATCGGCTCGTCCGCGACTGGGGACGCCGCGGCAACCCGGCCACGGCCGCCGTGACCATGCCGGACCTGCTGGCGGCGGCGGTGACCCGCAACCCCGACGGCGACGCGGTCACCGACGGCCATCGGACCCTCACCTACCGCGAACTCGACCAGCGCTCGAATCGATTGGCGCGCTACTTGATCGGTCAGGGCGTCGGCCCGGAGTCGGTGATCGCCATCGGCCTGCCGCGCTCCCCGGAATGGGTGCTGGCGGTCTGGGCCATCGCCAAGGCCGGTGCCGCGTTCCTCTCGCTGGACCCCGGCCACCCGCTCGACCGCAATCGGTTCGTCTGCACGGATTCCGCTGTGCGCATCGGGATCACGACCCAAAACCATGCGGCGGCACTGCCGCGCGACGGCGTGGCCTGGCTGGTGCTGGACGACCCGGGCAGCGCGGACGCGATCGCGGCATGCGCGCCCACGCCGGTCACCGACGCCGACCGCCACCGCGGCATTCGGCCCGGCAATACCGCCTACCTCATCTACACCTCCGGATCCACCGGCCGCCCCAAGGGCGTGCAGGTCACCCATGCCGGACTCGCGGCCCTGGCCGCCGCGCAGCTCCGTGACCACGAGGTACGGCCCGATTCGCGGGTGCTGGCGGTCGCCGCGCGGACCTTCGACGCGGCCGTCCTCGAACTCCTGTCGGCGGTCTCGGGCGGCGCGCTGCTGGTGATCGCACCCGACGACGTGTACGGCGGCCCGGCGCTGGCCGCGCTGCTGCGCACCGCGCGCATCACGCACGCGTTCATGACGCCCGCGGTGGCGCTGACCGTGGAAACGGAGGGTCTGGATGAGCTGCGCATGGTCATGACCGGCGGTGATCGCTGTGCGCCACAGCTGGTGTCGCGCTGGTCGCGCACCGATACCGCGGGTCGGCGCACGGTGCGCAATCTGTACGGTCCGGCCGAGGCGACCGTCTGGGTGACCGGCGCCGAACTGACACCCGGTCGCCCGGTGGTGATCGGCGGGCCGATCCCGGGCATGGGTGTGGTGGTGCTGGATGCGTGGTTGCGGCCGGTGCCCGCCGGGGTGGCGGGTGAACTGTACGTCTCCGGACCCGGAGTCGCGCGGGGCTACCGAGGCCGTGCGGGCCTGACCGCCGCGCGCTTCGTCGCCGACCCGTTCGGGACGGCGGGGGAGCGTCTCTACCGCACCGGCGACCTGGTTCGGTGGCTGCCGGACCCGGAATCCGGCTCCGGGGTACTGGAATTCGTGGGCCGGGTCGACTTCCAGGTGAAGGTGCGCGGTCAGCGGATGGAGCCCGGTGAGGTCGAAAGCGCCCTCACCGAGCTGCCGGACGTCGAACAGGCCGCCGTCGTCGTGCACACCCCGAACGGCGGTGCCGGTGCGCGCCTGGTGGCCTACGTGGTCGCCGCGCCGGGACACCGGCCCGACCCGGCGACGGTGCGGCGCGCGCTGGGGCAGCGCCTGCCCGGCTATATGGTGCCGGACGCGGTCACGGTGCTGGATCGGCTGCCGGTCACGGTGCACGGCAAGGTCGACAAGGCGGCCCTGCCCGAACCGGTGTGGGAGCGGGCGGAGTACCGCGCGCCGGTCACCCGCACCGAAAAGCTGGTGGCCCGCGTGTTCGCGGCCGTGCTCGACGCCGAGCGGATCGGCCGCCACGACGACTTCTTCGCCCTGGGCGGCAATTCGCTGTCGGCGACCCGGCTGTCGGCGCGACTGGCCGACGAGACCGGTCTCGGCGTCGGCGTACGCGACGTGTTCGAGCGGCCGGTGGTCGCGGAGCTGGCGGCGCTGCTCGACACCCGCACCAGCGTTGCGACGGTGGACGTGCCGCGGATCGCCGCGCGGGTGCGGCCGGAGCGGGTGCCGCTGTCGTTCGCGCAGCAGCGCATGTGGTTCGTCAACCGGTACGCCCCCGAATCCGCGGCCTACAGCATCCCGCTGGCGCTGCGCCTGTCCGGCACCGTGCGCGTGCCGGCGCTCGCGGCCGCCGTCCGGGATGTGCTGGGCCGCCACGAGGTGCTGCGCACGCGGTACCCGGATGTGGACGGTGTGCCGTTCCAAGTGATCGTCCCGGTCGAGGAGCTGCCCGCCGTGGCGGAGATCGACCTGACGCCGCGGCCGGTGGAACCCACCGCCGTGACCGCCGCGGTCGCCGCCGCGGCATCGGTGGGATTCGATGTGGCGCAGCGGGTTCCGCTGCGGGTGCGACTGCTGTCGACCGGCCCCGAGGAGTACGTGCTGGTGTGGGTGGTGCACCATATCGCCGCGGACGGATTCTCCATGGCTCCGCTGGCGCGAGACCTGGCCACCGCCTACGCCGCGCGCTGCGCCGGGCGGCGGCCGGAGTGGGCCCCGCTGCCGGTGCAGTACGCCGACTACACCCTGTGGCAGCGCGAATCGCTGGGCACGGCGGACGACCCGGACGCACCGCTGTCGCGGCAGCTCGACTTCTGGACCGAGCGGCTGCGCGGTCTGCCGGAAGTCCTGGAGCTGCCCGTCGATCGCCCGCGCCCGGCCGTGGCCTCCCATCGGGGAGCCACCCACCGGTGCACCGTGGACCCGGCGGTGGTCACCGCTCTGCGGGAGCTGGCGCGCACGCGCGGGGTGACCATGTTCATGGTGTTCCACGCGGCCCTGGCGGTGCTGCTGGCGCGGTTGTCGAACAGTGCCGACATCGCCGTGGGCACACCGGTCGCGGGGCGCGGCGCGGCCGAACTCGACGATCTGGTGGGCATGTTCGTCAATACGCTCGTGCTGCGCACCCGCGTGGACGAGTCGGTGCCCTTCACCGAACTGCTGTCCGAGGTTCGCGGCGTCGACCTGGATGCCTTCGCACACGCGGAGATTCCCTTCGAACAGGTGGTGGAGGCGCTGGATCCGCCTCGGACCCAGGCCCACCACCCGCTGTTCCAAGTGATGCTGGCCTTCCAGAACCTCGATCCGGCCGGGGTGGAGTTGCCGGAGGTGTCGGTGACGCCCGTCGGGACCGACACCGGCATCGAACGTTTCGACCTGACCTTCACCCTGACCGATATCGCCGACGCCGACGGCGCGCTCGGAGTGCACATCGGCTATGCCACCGACCTCTTCGACGCGCGGACGGTCGCCGACGTCGCCGAACGCCTGCTGCGGGTGCTGCGCGCCATCACCGCGAATCCCGCCGTGCCCGTGCGGGATATCGACATCCTCGCGATCGCGGAGCGGCAGCGCCTCCTGGCCGAGTACGGGCACGGCCCCGACCTCGACCTCGCCACCATCACGATGCCGGAGTTGCTGGAGGTGGCGGTGGCGGGCCATCCCGAGGGTGACGCGGTCGTCGACGGTGACCGGCGACTGTCCTACCGCGAGCTGGACGAGCGCTCGAACCGGTTGGCGCGCTGCCTGATCGGGTACGGCGTCGGACCCGAAGCGGTGGTCGCCATCGGCATCGCGCGCTCACTGGACTGGGTGCTGGCCGTCTGGGCCGTCGCCAAGGCCGGGGCGGCCTTCGTGTCGGTGGATCCCGCGCACCCCGTGGAACGAAACCTGTTCGTATGCACCGATTCCGAAGCGCGCTGCCTGCTCGCGGTGCACGACCTGGGTTTCGGGGTGCCCGGTGTGCCGACGCTCCGTCTCGACGCGATCGACCTGACGCGGTTCGATGCGACCGCGGTATCCGATACGGATCGTCCCGGACTGCTGTTGCCGACCACGACGGGCTACGTCGTGTACACCTCGGGCTCCACCGGCCGCCCGAAGGGGGTGGCGGTCCCGCATTCCGGTCTGGCCGCCCTGGTGGCGACGGACCAGCGCGAATACGATGTCGACCCGGACTCGCGCGTAGTCGCCGTGGCGGCACGGACATTCGACGCCGCCGTGCTCGAACTGCTGCTGGCGCTGTCGGGCAGCGCCACACTGGTCGTCGCGCCCCCGGACGCGTTCGGCGGTGAGCCGCTCGCGGAGGTGCTGCGTGCGCAGCGCGTCACCCACGCTTTCCTGACACCCGCGGTCGCGCTCTCACTGGACCCCGACGGTCTCGACGACCTGCGGGTGGTGCTCACCGGCGGGGACCGGTGCCCGCCCCACCTGGTGTCCCGCTGGTCGCGCACCGATGTGGCGGGACGGCGGCGCGTGCACAACCTCTACGGCCCCGCCGAAACGACGATCTGGGTGACCGGCAGCCCCGAACTGCGGGCGGACACCCCGGTCACCCTCGGTTCGGCGATCCCCGGTGCCACGGTGCTGGTGCTCGACGCCTGGCTGCGCCCTGTCCCCGCGGGCGTGGTGGGCGAACTGTACATCGCGGGCCCCGGGGTGGCCCGCGGCTACCGTGGCCGGGCCGCCGCGACGGCGACCAGGTTCGTCGCCGACCCCTACGGCCCACCCGGTGCCCGCCTGTACCGCACCGGCGATCTGGTGCGGTGGACCAGCCACCATTCCACGTCCGGTACCCGCGAAACCCCGCCGACCGCGCTCGCCTTCCGGCCCACGGCCGGTACATCCGCCGCGGCCGCGGCCGATTCCAGTGCAGCGCGCGGTGCATCCGCGGTGGCGGACGAGTTCGAACTCCGCACAGCCACAGGAGAATCCGCCGCCGCGGGAAGCTCGGCCACCGACCGGGTCGGGGTGCTGGCTTTCGTGGGCCGCGCGGACTTCCAGGTGAAGGTGCGCGGCCAGCGGTTGGAGCTGGGCGAGGTCGAAGCCGCACTCGCCGACCTGGACTGCATCGAGCAGGCGGCGGTCGTCGTGCACAACCCCGACGACGCCGCCGGGGCGCGCCTGGCCGCGTATGTGACGGCGCGGCCGGACCATACCGTGGAGTCGGATCGGGTGCGTCGGGAGTTGGGCCAGCGCCTGCCGGGCTACCTGGTGCCCGATACCGTCATGGCGCTCACCGCCCTGCCGATGACCGCCAGCGGAAAGGTCGACCGCCGCGCGCTGCCGGAACCGGTGCTCGCGGCACGTACCTTCCGCGCACCGGCCACGGCCACCGAGCGGCTGGTCGCGGCGGTGTTCGCCGAGGTGCTCGGGGTCGACCGGGTGGGCGCGGACGACGACTTCTTCGCACTCGGCGGGAACTCGCTCAGTGCGGTGCGTGTCGTCACGCTGCTGCGGTCCCGCACCGGCAGGCAGTTGCGGTACGGCCACCTCTTCTCCGATGCCAGCCCGGCCGCACTCGCACACGCCCTCGACAGCGGCGCGGACACCCTGAACATCTCGCTCGGCGTCCTGACCCCCCTGCGCTCCGCGGGCACCCGCCCGCCGCTGTTCTGCGTCCATCCCGGCGGCGGCCTGGCCTGGGTGTACGGCGCACTGGTCGGTCACCTCGAGCCGGACCGCCCCGTCCACGGCCTCCAGGACCCCTACATCGTCGCCGACGAATCCCGGCTGGAATCGGTTGGCGCGTACGCCGATCGGTATGTGCGCGAACTCCTGGAACGGTTCCCGGACACCACCTACCACCTGCTGGGCTGGTCCCTGGGTGGCCAGATCGCGCACGCCATGGCCGCACGACTCCAGGAGCTCGGCCACCCGGTCGGCCTGCTCGCCCTGGTGGACGCCGGCATCACCACCGAACCCGTCGAACTGCCGGAACCGGGACCGCGCGAGGTGGCCGAGACCGTCGGCCGGATTCTCGGCGGCTGGCGAGAGGCCCTCGGCCTGTCCGACATTCCCGACATCGACCGGGTCGAGGACTTCTACGCCCTGGTCTCCGATCGGATCAGCCGCGCCGGCATCCTGACGGCACCGCAGGTGGAACGCGTCCTGGAGAGCTTCTCCCAACCGCTGCCCTACGACCCGCGCCACTTCACCGGCGACGCCCTGCTGTTCACCTCCGCCCGCGAGCCGAACCGGGACGGGTTCACCGCGACCTGGCGGCGGTACATCACCGGCCGCATCGAGGAAGTCCCCGTTGACGCCTGGCATACCGGAATGCTGAGCGCCGACAAGGCAGCCGAACTCGGCCCGATCCTGCGGGCTCGGCTGCGCGCGCTCGATAACGGCTCCGCAGCAGGTCAGCCGACCGACGACCGGTTAGGTGACAATCCGATCACATAGCAACTACACAGGCAATTCTGGCGCGGAACACGGCTCGAGGCTGTTGACTATGGGTTGTGCTGATCGGCAGCACCCGCGAGTCCGAGGAGGTCGGGCCATGCACAGCGCAGCCATCGAGGCCGGAGCCGTCGCGTCGGTAGGTCCGGACGGGGAGGGGCGGGCGGTGCGGGTCGCGGGGGAAGCGGTCAGCAAGCGCGGACGGCGCGAGATCAACGCCGATGCGGTCGCCACGGTGACCGATCGCCGGGTCGGGCGTACCGCGGTGGTGGTGGCGGACGGCGTCGGCGACCATCTGGGCGCGGCCCGGGCGG
>NZ_JASCXP010000284.1:0-9727 GCF_030010695.1 Nocardia sp. CC201C | reverse complement strand
ACCGAAGCGGCGGAAGTCGCGCACCGTGGTACCACCACCCTGCCGCACCTCGACGAGTCCGGTGTGCGCGAGCCGCTGCAACGCCTCCCGCACGGTGGGCCGGGAGACACCGAGCGCCTCGGCGAGCTGCCGCTCGGCGGGCAGCGTCTCCCCCGGTGCGAGTTCACCGTCGAGCACGGTGTCCACGAGCTGTTCGAAGACCTCGTCGGGAACGGTTCTGCGATCGATGCGCTGCAACGCCATGCCTACGACGCTACGACGACAATTGGTCAGAGGTCAAGTGGTCAGACCAATATTGATGGAACCAATACCGTCTGATCGATGCGAGCCGCACCGCTCCCGGGCGCACCGGGAGCCAACACTCAGACCTCGGGTTCGGCAGCCGTTCGCGTAGCCCCCGCCGAGGCGGCCACCACACAGACCACGCCCGCCCACTGCCCGACATTCAGCACCTGCCCCAACACCAGCAGACCCGCCAGCGCCGCCACCGCGGGCTCGAGGCTCATGAGCACCCCGAACACCCGCGCCGGAATCTTGCGCAGCGCCTCCAACTCCACCGAATAGGGCACCACCGACGACAGCATTGCCACCGCGAACCCCGCCGCGAGCACGGCGGGCTGCAACAGCGCCGCCCCCGCGTCCAGAATGCCGACCGGTGCCATCACAATGCCGCCGAAGGCCATGGCGAGCGCCAAACCGCCACCGCCGCTGGTGCGTTCGCCGAGTGTGGCCGACAGCAGGATGTAGCCCGCCCAGCACACTCCCGCCGCCAGCGCCAGCAGCACCCCCGACCACACCACCGCACCGTCGGAACGAGTGAGCAGGAAGACGCCGCCACCGGCGAGCAGCGCCCACACCGGATCGATCCACCGCCGCGATCCGGCCAGCGCGATGGCCAGCGGGCCGAGGAACTCCAGCGTCACCGCCATACCGAGCGGAATCCTGTCGATGGCCTCGTAGAAGCACAGATTCATCAGGGCGAGCACGCCACCGTACGCCAGTACCACCGGAATCGCGCGGCGCTCGATCCGCAGCGCCGAACGCCACAGCACCAGCAGCACGATTCCGGCGAATCCCAGCCGCAGGCTGACCGCGCCCGCGGGACCGGTGGAGGCGAACAGCTGCTTGGCGAAGGCCGCGCCGATCTGCACGCTCACGATCCCGGCCAGCACCAGGGCGGTGGGCGGCACCCCGCCCAACCCCTGCCAGGCCACCCGCTGCCGGAACGGCCGGCGCTCCGGTGACTTCCACGTCCGATCGACGTCGATGGCTACCACGCTGTCTCCTCCACTCCCCGCGCGCGGCCTCAGGATTTGGCCAGATACTCCAGCCGCTCGGCGTCCACGGCGGCATGCATCATGCCCGCCAACCCCGGATGTCGGGTCAACCCCGGATCCGATTCGACCACCTCACGCGCCAATTGCTGTGCGGCGGTGATGACTTCGAGATCGTCCAGCAGCGACAGCAGCCGCAGTGAACGCGCCGTGCCGGACTGCGCCGAACCGAGCACATCACCCTCCCGCCGCTGCCGCAGATCCAGTACGGCCAGTTCGAAACCGTCGGTGGTGGCGGCGACCGCCTCCAACCGGGCCATGGCCGAGCCGACCGGATTGGTCTCGGTGATGAGCAGACACAGACCGGCGTGCTGGCCGCGCCCGACGCGCCCGCGCAGCTGATGCAGCTGGCTCACCCCGAAGCGGTCGGCGTCGACAATGGCCATGATGGTGGCGTTCGGGACGTCCACGCCGACCTCGACGACCGTCGTGCACACCAGCACGTCGATCTGCGCGTCGTTGAAGGCCCGCATGACGCTGTCCTTCTCATCGGCGGGCAGGCGACCGTGCAGCAGGCCGACACGCAGATCCGCGAGGGGGCCACCGCGGAGCATGTCGTAGACGTCCACCACCGCGTGCGTGGTCAGCCCCTCCTTCTCGGCCGCGGCCTTACTCTTCTTCTTGCCGTTCTCCTCCTCGTCGCCGCCGATGCGCGAACACACCACGTACGCCTGGCGGCCCGCCCGCACCTCCTCGTGGATGCGCTCCCACGCGCGATCCACCCAGGACGGTTTCACCTTGGCGGGAACGACTTTGGTGGTGATGGGCGAGCGGCCGCGCGGCAGCTGGGTGAGGGTGGAGGTCTCCAGGTCGCCGAGGGTGGTCATGGCGATGGTGCGCGGGATCGGGGTGGCGGTCATGACCAGCAGATGCGGACTCACACCGTCCTTGGCCTTGGCGCGCAGCGCATCCCGCTGCTCGACGCCGAAGCGGTGCTGTTCGTCGACCACCACCATGCCCAGATCGTGGAACTCCACAGTGTCCTGGATGAGCGCGTGCGTGCCGATCACGATGCCGGCCTCACCGGTCATGGCGTCGAGCAGGGCCGCCTTCTTCTCCTTGGTGGACATGGAGCCGGTCACCAGCACGATCTTGGTGGCCTGGTCGGCCGCACCCAGTTCACCGGCGGCGCCGAGTTCGCCGAGCATCTTCCGCAGCGACCGATAATGCTGGGCGGCAAGCACTTCGGTCGGCGCCAGCATGGCGCACTGGCGGCCGTTGTCCACCACCTGGAGCATGGCTTCCAGGGCCACGATGGTCTTGCCCGAGCCGACCTCGCCCTGGAGCAGCCGGTGCATGGGGTGGGTGCGCGACAGGTCGTCGGAGATCTCCCCGATGACGGCGCGCTGCCCCTCGGTCAGCTCGAAGGGCAGCTGCTTGCCGAAGGCGGCGGCGATACCGTCGGTGCGGGGCGGGCAGGCGCGGGCGGTACGGCCCTCGACATCGTGGCGGCGCTGTGCCAGCACGAGTTGCAGTGCCAGCGCCTCGTCGAAACGCAAACGGCCCCTCGCCTGTTCGATATCGGACTTGTGCTCGGGCAGATGAATGAGGCGCAGCGCGTCCGACACCGCGATCAGGGCGTGCTCGGTGCGCAGTTCCTCCGGCAGCGGGTCGTCGATCGGGTCCAGCTGGTCGAGCACCTGGCGGATACAGCGCAGCAGGTCCCAGCTCTGCACCTTGGCGGTGGCGGGGTAGACCGGGATGAACTCGCGTTCGAAGAACGAGACATCCATGCCCCCTTTACCTTTGGCGGTCTGCGCCAGACCGCGCAGCGCACCGCCGCCGCGCACCGAGGTCAGGCTCTCCACGGTGCCGTCGCCCTTGTCGGGCAGGATGAGGTAGTCGGGATGGGAGAGGTTCCAGCGGTCGGGCCGCCACCAGTGCACGGTGCCCGACATCATGGCCTTGACGCCGTCCTTGACCAGGTACCTCACCTTGTCGCCATTGAAGAAGGTGATGTCCACCGGGCGCGCGCCGCCCACGTCGAGCGCCACCTTGAGCAGACTGCCGCGGCGGTTCTTCATCGGCCGCAGTTCGGTTTTGGTGACGCGGCCCATCACGGTGATGTGCGCGCCCTCCTCCGGCGCCTCCTCGGTGAGCGGCTGGCCCTGGGTGGCGTAGCGCAGCGGGTAGTGGCGCAACAGATCCTCGACGGTGTGCATATCGAACGCGTCCGCCAACGGCTCGGCGGCTTTCACGCCCAGCACGTGGTCGAGCCGGTCGGCCAGTGTCGCCATCTATTCCACCCCGATCTGCACCAGATCCCCGGCTTGACCGCCGGGGTACACCACCACCTCCACGCCCGGGAATCCGGCCGTGATGTGTTCGGTCAATTCTTCCGCCAGCCCGGCGGGCGCCTGCGCGCCGAGCAGGATGGTGACCAATTCCCCACCGAGACCGAGCATGCGGTCCAGCAGGGTGCGCGCGGCGGAGCGCACATCCGGATCGATCACCACCACATCGTGGCCGACGAGCCCGAGCCCGTCCCCGGCTTCGCAGGTGCCGACGATGGTCAGGGCCCGTTCGGCGGCCACCCGCAGTGCGCCCCAGCGGGTTACGGCGGCCGCCTCGGACATGGCGAACACGTCGTCGGCGGCGGAGCGGCCCGCATCGTGCATGGCCAGCGCCGCCAGCCCCTGCACGGTGGACGCACACGGCAGCATGAGCACATCGCGATTGCCGTCGCGGGCGGCCACACTCACCGCGACCAGTTCGTGCGCGGGCAGCGCGCCGTTCGGCAGCACCAGCACCTCACGATGCGGGAGCGCCCGAATCGCGGCCAGCAGCTCCTCCGCGGTGACCTCCCCCTCCAATACCGTCGCCCCCGCGTCCTCGAACAGCCGCACCGCACCCGAACCCGAAGTCACGGCCAGGATGCCGCGATCCGCTGGCCCCGCCGACGCATGCGCCGACACCGCCAGCGTCTCGATCCGGATCCGGCTCAGCGCCCCCGCCGCCAGTCCGGCCTCCACCGCCGCCCCCGCATCGGCACAGTGCACGTGCGCCGACCATGCCCCGGCCCCATCCCCCACCACGACCACCGAATCCCCCAATCCGGCAAGCACTTCCCGTAACCGCCCCGCCCGCCGCTCGTCGGTCCGCGTCAGCAGGTACATGACCTCGTACTGCGGCGCGGGCACGGCCGCGACGGGCACGTCGGCACCGCCGCGTCCGGCGGACCCGCTGGTCGACTCACGGTTGCGCGCGATGACACCGCCATCCTCGGCGCGGCCGGGGCGCCCACCCGTCTCGTCACCTCCGACGCGTGGGGCGCAACCGGAGCCTCCCGTCGCGTCGGCGACCCAGTCGACCGTGCCGGATATCGCCGCCCGACGATCGGTCCGCTCGAACGCGCCGGAGCGATCGGCCGCAGGGCGGACGGCGGGTTTCGCCTCCACGACGCCGGGTCTCCGGGCCGCCGCGCCCGACCCGCTCCGATCCGGTGTGCGGCGGACGTACGCCGGACGGACCGGCATACGCCCACCGGTGGCCGCGACGAGTTCGTCCAGCAGCACCAGCAACCCCCGCGCGCCCGCGTCCACCACGCCCGCTTCGCGTAATACGCCCAGCAGGGTGGGGGTCTCGCCGAGCGCCTTGGCAGCGCCGTCCGCCGCGGCCAGTGCCACCGCGGGCAGCGCATCATCGGCACAGTCGGCGGCGTGTTCGGCGGCGCGGTCGAGGATGGTCAGCATCGTGCCCTCGACCGGAGAGCTCAATGCCTCGCGCACCAGCACGGCGGCGCGGCGCAGCGCATGCCGCAGCGATCCGGCCGTGAGTGCCCCCGCGGTCACGCCCTCGGCCATACCGCGCAGCACCTGGGAAAGAATGATGCCGGAATTCCCCCGCGCCCCGACCGTCGCCGCCCGCGCCATGACGACGGCGACCGCGTGGGCGCTCGGCCCGGCGCCGTCGGCCGTCGGCCGCTCCTGTTCGGTCTCCGCCTCCGCCGCGCGCACCGCCGCCCGCATGGTGGTCAGCAGATTGTTCCCGGTATCGGCGTCGGCCACCGGGAAGACATTCAGCGCATTGATCTCGTCGCGATGCCGTTCGAGTCCTTCGAGGCAGCGCTGCCCCCAGCGCGTGAGCGCGGCACCGTCGAACACGTCCCCTTCCCCGGGCACCGTCACCGTCCTTCCACCACGCCGTCGCCTGCGAAACCCCCGGCCGCCAGCCTAGTCGCCCGCCCCGACAACTCGCCGTCGCCCGATGACCCGGTGCCCCCGCTGTAACGGACGATCCGGGGGGCAATTGGACATCGCCGTCGCCGGGTGGTTACTCTTGCAGGGTTGCCTCACGCGGGGCACCGGTCCTGCCCTCTCAGGTATCGGCCCGCGTTCGCCAGCCACCTGCTGGCTGGCACGTCCACGACATTAAGTTTTCGGACACGTCGCCCTGGGCGGCGCGTCCCCACATGACATGAAGGAGCTCGCGACTATGGCTGCCGTCTGCGACGTCTGCGCCAAGGGCCCCGGCTTCGGTAAGTCGGTTTCGCACTCGCACCGGCGCACCAACCGTCGCTGGAACCCGAACATCCAGACCGTGCGCGCGCAGGTTGCCCCCGGCAACACCCGCCGCATGAACGTGTGCACCTCCTGCCTGAAGGCCGGCAAGGTCGTCCGCGGCTGATTTTTCAGCACCACCGCCTTTCAGCACCACCGCGTCCACGCCCCGGAACCCGTCACAGGGTGATCCGGGGCGTTGTCGTCGGTAGGGTGGGGTCGCGCACACGAAGGGGGCGGAAGTGAAGCGCTGGCAGGTGCTCCCACTGGGGGCCGAGCACGTCCACAGCCTGGCCGAATGCCATATCGCCTGTTGGCGTGAGGCGTACGCGAATCTGGTTCCCGCGCAGGTGCTCGACGCCTTCGACGTCGACCGGCGCGCCGAACAGCTGGAGAAGCAACGCCTGCGCTATCCGGGCCGCACCGTGGTGGCCGTGGCTGCCGACGCCGTTATCGGCTTCGGCAGCGGTGGCCCGTCCCTCGACGATGCCGCGCCCACCCCGCACGAGATCAATGCCATGTACGTGCGCGCCGCCTGGCACGGCACCGGGGTGGCCCACGATCTGATGCGCGCTGTCCTGGTCCCCGATGTCGACACCTCGCTGTGGGTGTTCGAGGAGAATCCGCGCGCCCGGGCGTTCTACCGCACATACGGCTTCGCGCTCGACGGCGGACGCCGCGTGGAAGCCTTCAGTCCGGCCCTGGAAGTGCGAATGGTGCGGCACGCCGCAGCGTTACCGCACCATTCCTAGTCCTCGACTACGCAATCCTCGATGACGCGCCGACGGCTACTGCGCGCCGCCGATGCACTGCACCTGCTGGCTGATCGACTGCACGAAGCACGCGAGCGTCGAGGTCGTTCCGGACGACAGCGACGAGGCGCTGTTGGTGTCGAAGAGGCTGCCGACCGGAGTGGCCTCCGACGGCGTGGCGGCCGGGGCGGTGTAGGGCTCCAGCGTCAGCGGCGCGGCCTGGGCGGCGGGGACGGCTGCGAACGCGGCACCCACGGCGAGGGCGGCGACGACACCGCGGGCGGTCTTTCTCTGCATGCATTTGCTCCTGAATAGGCTCTGGCGGGTTGTACACCCCTCACGGCAGACGCCAGTCCACCGGGGCGGCCCCTAGGGTACCGAGCAATTCGTTCGTACGGGAGAACGGACGAGATCCGAAGAAACCGCGCGAAGCGGACAGCGGTGAGGGGTGGGCGGATTCGATGTACGGCGTGGACCCCAGCATGGGCTTGAGCGTGGCGGCATCGCGGCCCCACAGAATCGCCACCAGCGGCTGGTCCCGGGCCACCAGCGCGCGAATCGCCTGTTCGGTCACCGCCTCCCAGCCCTTGCCGCGATGCGAGGCGGGCTGTCCCGGCGTCACGGTGAGCACGCGGTTCAGCATGAGCACGCCCTGGTCCGACCATGGCGACAGATCACCGCAGGACGGCGTCGGGTGGCCGAGGTCCTTGGAGTACTCGGAGAAGATATTGGCGAGGCTGCGCGGCACCGGCGAAACATCCGGGGCCACCGAGAAACTCAGGCCCATGGGATGGCCGGGCGTGGGATAGGGATCCTGCCCGACGATCAGCACCCGCACCTTGTCGAACGGACGCTGGAAGGCTCGTAGCACGTTCTCGCCCTTGGGCAGATAGCCGCGCCCGGCGGCGAGTTCGGCCCGCAGGAATTCGCCCATGGCGGCGATGCGGTCGGCGACCGGTTCGAGGGCCTCGGCCCAGCCCGAATCGATGACCTCCGACAGTGGTTTGGCACCCATGTCCGGATAACATACGGCGCGCGAATTCACGGCGAAACCTCACCCACCCGAAGCGAACGACTCCCACCCGGCGGGTCCGGGCCGAGACGTGCCGTCGACGGTCACGCCCGCACCCGCGCCGACGCGACCGATCACGCTCCAACCTGCGGGAATCCCCTCGGGATCGCGGAAGGTGGCCGCGAAGGCGTGATCCTCGCCGCCGGTGAGGATCCAGTCGAGCGGATCGGTGTCCAGGACGGTGGACACCGCATCGAGGGCCGGATCGCGCAGCGCGGCGGCATCGAGATCGATGGCGACACTGGAAGATTGGGCGATATGCCCGAGATCGGCGAGCAGACCGTCGGAGACGTCGGTCAGCGCCGAGACCGGCGCGGCAGCGGGCAGCTCGAGCACGGCACCGTAGGGCGGATGCGGAACACGGTGGGCGGCAACCACATTCGCGAACGGTTCCGGATCGATGCCGGCGCTCAGCACCGCCAGCCCCGCCGCCGACCAGCCCAGCCGCCCGGCCACCGCCACCACATCGCCGGGACGGGCGGTCGAGCGCAGGATCGGGGCACGGTGCGGATCGCCGAAGGCGGTCACCGAGATCACCAGTTGGGCGCTGCGGACCATATCGCCCCCGGCGATGGAACCGCCGGAACGTGCGACCTCCGCCCACATGCCGTCGGCGAGTGCACGCACGAAATCCACCCGGGTGTCACCCGGACAGCCCAGCGCCACCACGAACCCGCTCGGTGCCGCACCCATGGCCACCACGTCGGCGGCATTCTGGGCGATGGCCTTGCGCCCGATCTCGTATGCGCTCGACCAGTCCAAACGGAAGTGCCGATCCTGCACCAGCATGTCGGTGGTCACCACGAACCTGCCGGTCGGTGCGGCCACCACGGCGGCATCGTCACCCGGCCCCAGCAGCACACCCGGAGCCTGCTCCCGCCCGGCGTTCACCGCCGCGATCAATGCGAACTCCCCGAACTCGGCCACCGTCACCGGTGTGGCGCGCTCCGCTCCACTTCCAGGCCCGGCAGGCCCGCCGACATCTCGATTGCTCCTGCCGGTGATGGCGGTCTCCTTACGGCCGAGTGCGCTGCGAACGGTGGACCCACCGACGGTACCCTCGTCCCTGCACTCGCAGACCACCAGCCGGACGCCACCGCCCGGCCGAGCAGATCGAGGATGTCGGACCGGATGAGCAAGGACACGCACGGGAACGAGACGGAACCCACGTCCACCGCGCAGCCAGCCGAATCGACCGACACGGGACGGTCGCCCGCTCTCATCGCCACGGCCGTCGCGCTGCCTCTCGCGTTGCTGGTGGGTGTGATCCTGATGGCCGTGGTGGCGCGGCAGAACGTAACGCGCGAACCGCTCGCGCTCGGATCGGTGCCCGCGCCCGGTTCCGACGGACCGGCGTGCACCGCGCTGCTGCCCGCATTGCCCGGCGAACTCGGCGACTACACCACCTCGGAACTGGTCGAGCCCGCGCCGCCCGCCACCAAGGCGTGGCAACTGCCCGAGGGCGGGGAGCCGATCGTGCTGCGCTGCGGGCTGGATCGGCCGCTGGAGTTCCATCGGGCGTCGCCGTTGCAGGTGGTCAACGGGGTGAACTGGTTCGCGGTGCGCGACGAGACCAGCGGGGTGACGTCGGGGACGTGGATCGCGGTCGACCGGGGCACGTATATCGCGATCACCATGCCCGACAGCGCGGGCCCGACTCCGTTGCAGGAGATCTCGAACGCGATCACCGCAACGATCCCGGCACAGCCGCTCGACCCGGGCGAGCTGCCGAACTAGACCCGCTCAGGACTTGGCGAGGCGGGCGGTCCCGGAGCGGAGGTCGATGTCGAAGCCCCCGGGAGCGCCGTCGCCGGGATTCTCGCGGTGCATGAGCACCGACTGCCGCTGTTCGAATTCGACGCGTTTGCCGGAGGAGAACACGGTGTCGAGCTGTTCGAAGCCGATCGCGCTCGCGGTGCGCTGCTCATCACCGCGCATCCACGGCAGCGCGGTGCGTCCGGTGGTCCTGCGGTAGGCCACATCGGCGAAGGCCACCGCGATGAGCAGCAGGGCCAAGCCGGGAAGGGTCATCGCGACGATCACCATGTCGACGATACCCGTGTGGCCCGG